>JAYTMM010000047.1:0-13434 GCA_043728555.1 Pseudobdellovibrionaceae bacterium | reverse complement strand
AAAATTTGTGGAGTTCTTAAACCCACGGCCGCGTCTTGTGTAAAGTGGCTTCCGCCCAATGGAATAATTGAAGTGTGTGCAACGCTGCCATTTAAAATGTAAACTAATTTTGTAGCGCCGCCGCCGATATCGGCCAAACAAACGCCCAGATTTTTTTCGTCAGCGCTTAACACAGATTTTATAACTGCGACTTGGTCCAAAACCAAACCTGCAACTTTTAATCCGGCTTTTTCAATACAACGAATTAAATTTGAAACAGCGGATTGGCTTGCGGTCACAATGTGAACATTGGCTTCTAAACGAACTCCGGACATTCCGATCGGATCTGTAATTCCGTCTTGGTGATCGATTTTAAATTCACGAGGGATCACATGTAAAACCGTGCGGTCCGCAGGAACTTGAATCGCTTTTGCAGCTTCGATGACGCGATCAATATCTGAATTTGTGACTTCTTTATTTTTAATCGCAACCATTCCGCGCGAATCAAAAGATTGAACATGCGATCCAGAAACAGAAACCCAAACTTCGGTCACTCGCGAACCCGACATTAACTCGGCTTCTTCTTTCGCTTTGCGAATGCCTTCTGTTGTTGATTCGATGTTGACAACAACACCTTGTTTTAATCCTGAATTTGGACTGACACCGACGCCAACGACTTCGATTTTTTGTTCTTGATTTATTGTTACAACATTCGACATCACAAGTTTGACTGATGACGATCCGATATCCAAAGAAGCTAAAATAGGGCCTGTGTTGACAGAATTATTTGTATTGTAATTTGCTGATGAAATGGCGGATGAAATCACGTTCGATTTTATATTGCTCATTTTTTTCTTCCTTGAAGCGTGTTTACTAATGTGTGTACGAAAAAAATCGCTCACACAGACAAAAGTCGTCCCGACGAATGTCTTATATAAAAAGCTTAAGGAGTTTGCTGCAACCTGACAAGAACTTTTTTAGATAGATTTGCGTCTATGACGCGCGCTTTAAGATTCTTCTTTTCCAGATAATCCATCACCTGCGAAACTCGCGCTGACTTCATCGCGAATTGATCTTCACCAAGTTTTACTTTTAAATCCGATTGAATCATCGAAATCCAAAAGCCTTCTTTGGGATTATAATTAATTTCTGACAGTGAATTCACACCCATTTTTCCGTCGGCCGGCAATGATTTTAGTAAATCGATCGCTTGTTTTCTTTTTTCAAGATTTTTTAAAAAAATATCACCCTTTAATAACGCCTTCGATGGCGCTTGACGACTGTCAATTTCGGGTAAAATATCACCGTCAACAGTCACCGGTCGCATCAATCCCACATTTAATTTTTGCGAATCTGTCAGTAACAAAGAAATTTCAAAAGCTTCAATCTGAACCTCTAATGACGATGGCCATGATCTTGAAATTCTGAAATCCTTGATCCATTTTTGCTGCCGCAGAACTTCAGAAATATTTTGCAAAGAAAAACTCCACAAAGACTGCCCATTGAATTTTTGAAACTGGGTATCCAGGCGTTGAATGTATTCTCGTGCATAGCTTTTTTGATCGGCATGTGTTTTCAGTACAATATCAATTTTTTGAATCTGAAAAAAACCGTTCTGATCCAATGTGTACATTGAATAACCCACCAACATCGGTGCAATTATAAAAATTAAAAATAAATTAAATAGAAGTCGTTTATTTTTCATCACTTCGCTTATCATAGACTTGAATTCAGGCTGACTGCAAGATCAGACTTTGGTCCAGTGTGTTTAAAAATATAAATCTGACATAATATATACAACCTCTGTAATTAAGGATTTTTATGAAAATAATTTTTATTTTAGCAACAGTTTTGACTTGTACTTTTTCATGCCAGTCGACTCCGCCGATCACAAATCCACGACAACCCAATCAAGAAAATCCGACTCAGGTCGCTGATGACAAAATCGAATTTGATTTTATTCACACGAAACAAAACTGCAAAGCCGAAAACACTGAACAACCGGGAACATTTCATAAAAAAACATACTGTTTAAATATCAACGGCGACGATATGAAACAAGCCGATGCCGATTCAAAAATGACCTTATTAGCACGACAACAATTATCAACTTTGGTTGAAAAAATAAATCCGGCAGACCCCAAACTCATCGAAGACATGGCCGCCAGCGAACTGCGCGCGATTGATCCAGAAAATTCTAAATTATTTATTGCCTATTTAAGTTTTTCAAACAAATCCATTCAGCGAAAAATTTGTGATCTGGCCAGCCTTGGCATTAAGGTTCGCATATTTTTAGACGGCGGTTCTGGCCCCTCAAAGAAAAATCCGATTGGACAAATTGATGACCTGATCATGAACAACAAAGCTTGCAATCAAAATGTTAAATTATCATATTTGGGCGGCAGTACGGACACCAAAGTCGCCGCGTGGCAACTGCATCATAATAAATTTTTAATGATCGAAGCGCCCAACAAAAAAGTCATCACGAATTTTTCATCCGGAAATCTTTCGTCGTACGGAACCAGCCTGCATATGGATCACTGGGTCACCTTAAAAGCTCCCACAAGTTCAAATTTAATACGCGCACAAAAATGCGTCGTAGTTGGGCTTGAAGCTGCAGCCAAAGCCAACGAAGACACAACAAGCTTAACAAAAATAAAACCTGACAAAGCCTATATGACCGCACGCGAGACTTGTTTTGATGAAAACAATGTCAGTCCCAGAAAAAAAATATTGGATACTGAAAAACAAATCAACGATATCTTAGCCAAAGAAGAAATCGCACCCTTGTATTCTCCCAATGCGGACAACTCTGTTGAAAAATCAATATTAAAAGCCATCAGCTCTGTTCCCGAAAATGGTTACCTGTATATAGCTATTCAACATTTCACCAGCAAAGCCGTCGCAAACGCATTGATCGAAGCCGCAAAAAAAAATGTGGATGTTCGTATTGTGATGGATGACGATGCTCTTCGCGGAGAAAGCGACGTTCCTGGTGTTGATAAAATTATTAATACAATGTTGACCGAATCAAAACAAAAAATAAAAATCCGATTCGCTGAAACATATCGCCCCGAAAAAAATCCGAATGGATCGACCCCCGCAGTTGCAATGATGCATAATAAATTCACCATTTTTAATGGACAAAAAACTTTCTCAGGCGCAGGCCAATACACCGGCGCAGCCATGAAAACAAATTGGGAGAATTTTTATTTCATCACAAATAAAAAAATCATTATTGAATATTCAAAATATTTTAACGAAATCTGGAACGAATCTGTGGATTACGATTATACATTAAGTCATTTCAAAACAGCCAGCACAGATCCCGAAATATTAAATGCCGAATTTTTAAAGAGTATCGGAGATACGAATGAACAAAAATAAATATTTACATCTGCTGATTGCTTTATTTTTTTCTGTACAATGTACACATACTCAAATACAGACCCAAACTCAACAATCAGCTGACCGTGCACCCGACGCTGTCGACAATGCTGTAAAAATTGCGACAGCAAAAGCAACGACAAAGCCGATCGCAAAACTTGCCGATTGGCTGGACGGTTTGCCGAACGAACAGAATGTCTATGCCGCCCAAATTTTACCGAAAATTCAAATTCCGATTGATCGCATCAAAGAACTTTTAAATCCGGCAACATCCTACAAGCTTGAAAAAAATTTAGACAACACGACAGTTCGTATCTTTACCGATTATGTAAATTCACAGAACTTGCAAGTTGCAACACCAACTACGACAAACATAAAAACTAAGCCCGCCAAGATTAAAGATCCCGTCGAAGATCTGATCGCAAATTTAAAATTGGCCTATGCCGATCGCATCGCAAAATATGTAGCCTACGTGATGTACCGATACCCAAATAAAAATCCAGATCCTGCGATCAGTCAACAGATGAAAACGGCAGTAGCCTCAAAATTAATTCTACGTTTGCTGCAATCCTCAGTACAATTTATTTTATGTTCTGATTTATCTGATTTTGGGTGCCATGAACGAAGTCCATTGATTTTACCACGCGTTAAATTTCGAGTCGAAAATCCAAAAGATAAACTGGGCGAAGCCGTAGTTATTAACGACGCACTTGAATCCAATCTGGAATATTATTTTAATCAACAAATATTTGTTCCCGAAGACCAATATGACCCATCAAAAGGTGTTGCAAAAATTTTAGAAAATAAAATTAAAAATCTAAAAACTGATTCTGACAAAGATGGTTTATACATGGCCCTGTACGGTATGGATGATGTTCAGAAAACAGATAAAGCCCTTGGTAGCATGAACGGAATCTATACAGCGTTGATGGACCGAATCACTGCAGGAACACCCGTTTATGGCGTTTTTGATTTAAAAGGTCCGCAACCGACAGCCGCTTTACCCATTGTATTTAGTTACGCAAAACCTGTTGGTGATCTAGAAAAAAATTGGATCTTGAGCCCACTGAACAGCACTGAACCAAAATTAACTTCGAGCAATTTGGATAATACAAATTTAGATTTTCAATATAATGGCGGAACGCAAGGCCTGTTACGTAAACTGTCAGAAAATATCAAAGACGATACCGAATCACACGGACGTATCGAATGGCCGTACAGTGATTTAATGCATAATAAATTTTTTATTTTCAGAGAAAATAATAATTGGAGCGTTTGGACAGGCACTGCGAATATTTCAAGAACATGTCTGGGAACAGAACGAAATGCAAATTTAAGCGTAATAATTCATAATAATGAAGTCGCAAAAACATATTACGATGAATTTAAAGAAATGTATGATTTTCAACCCAAAGCCGATGTAGTTGCAAATACAGCGACAACATTCGTAGGGGCAAATCAGACTGGATATTTTCCGCGTGGAAAATTTCATACTGCAAAAACACCGAATACAAAACGATATTTTCAATTCTTAAAAGACAAAACAGAATTAAAACTTTATTTTGCACCGACCGACGATGCTGAACATCACGCATTGATTCCGATGTTATTATCTGCAAAAAATGGCGATCAAATTTTAATTTCAATGTACGGTGCTGCGGGCATCGAATATGTTCGCGCTGCACAACTGGCAGCCGCACGCGGAGTCAAAGTTAAAATCATTGTCGATTCACCGACGGCCTGTGGCAACGATTCCTGGGCCGGACGTTCAGGCGAAGCGACGATGATTGAAAAAAATCCGTTTGCGACTTTGTACAAAAATACTTTGCCGATTGAAATTCATAAAAATGATAAAAACGTCGGCGAAACATGGAAACAAAACCACCAAAAAATCGGTCTGCTGTTGCGCAAACAACCGAATGGTAAATTGAACCCGGAATATTTTACTTTTGGTTCACAAAACTGGAGCGCCAGTGGCAATGACGGTAACGATGAAAATTTAATTTTAATTCGCAGAACATCAGGACCCATCAAAGTCGGCGCCGCATTTGCCGATCATTTTGAAAATTTTTTGTGGCCCAAATCACAAAATATTCCCGAAACAGGCTGTGCTGATGTTGCAGATATTGCTGACGCTATTCCTCAGGATGGGAAATAATTATCCCCCACCGCAGCTTCCGTCAGCGCACGGATTCACATAGGGCGTATTCAAAACAGCATCACATTCCGCATCGACACCCAGTTGGTCGACGTGATATTCACACCAACCGTCGTTACCTATGTAACGTAAATTGCCATCGTTACAGCTCAGATTGTAATGATTCACAGTTGGATGATAATGCGTCCCTGATACGTTTGTTGCGACATTCGACTGATTCGTATTAGAACCCGACGCAACTGAATTTATTAAATAGCCCGTTGTATTACGTTGACCTACATCAATCCCTTTACAAATTTTCAAACAAAGCACGCCAAGACTAGCTCCTGCATTACAACTGCGATTATTACACGCCGGATAATTTGTTGCTCCGTTTGAACAAACAGACGGTGGAGGTGGCGGCTGTGGACTGCACGAAGATTCATAATAGCTGCCTGATAAATTTCCGTTCGTACAAACTCTGTTTTCAGATTGGCAACTTTGACCATACGGAACACTCGTTGTTAAAAACGCCAACACCGACGATCCACTACTGACTGTTTGACCTTTAAAATTGCACGATAATCCTGAACTTGGTGAACACGTTAAAAATTGAAATGCACTGTTGCCATCCAGAGAACCATTATTGCACAACCGCAATAATGACTGACATGATTGTCCGTACGAAACTGAACGTGAATTAAAAGTTTGAACCATTTCGTTGTGTGCGATTGTTCGGCCATCCAACAAACAACTGGCCGCTGCAGCTGTTGAACAACTACCGTAATTGTAACTGCCAGATAAAGTTCCATTCGTACAGACACGATTTTGCGAAGAGCACGATTGACCGTAACCAACTGACGACGCTAAATAACCGTTGACGCTTTGCCCAGAAGCAATATTTTGGCCGTTAAAAACACACGATGCGGCTGCACCGACAGAACAACTTCTGAAATTATAACTTCCAGATAAAGTTCCGTTCGCACAAACTCGATCTTGCGAAACACAGGACTGACCAAATAACACTGATGAATTTTGATAACTTTTTATTGTCTGTCCTGATGCTAAACTTTGGCCGTTGAACAAACACGATGCGGCTGCACCGACAGAACAACTTCCGAAATTGTAACTTCCGCTCAGTGTGCCGTTTGTACAAACACGATCTTGCGAAACACACGACTGACCAAATAACACTGATGAATTTTGATAACTTTTTACTGTTTGACCAGAAGCTAATGTTTGGCCGTTGAATGAACACGATGCTGCTGCGCCCACTGTGCAACTTCCGAAATTGTAACTTCCGCTCAGTGTGCCATTTGTACAAACACGATCTTGCGAAACACACGACTGACCAAATAACACTGATGAATTTTGATAACTTTTTATTGTTTGCCCCGATGCTAAATTTTGACCGTTAAAAATACAAACGGCTCCAGCTCCGACTGAACAACTTCCGAAATTATAACTTCCAGACAAAGTACCATTTGCACAAACACGATCTTCGGCCACACATTTTTGGCCATACGCAACCGATGAATTCTGATAACTTTTTATGATTTGTCCCGAAGATATATTTTGGCCGTTAAATAAACATGCGGCCGGTGCACTGACAGAACAGCTTCCAAAATTATAACCGCCGGATAAATTTCCGTTCGTACAAAGACGATCTTGTGAAACGCAGGACTGACCAAATAACACTGATGAATTTTGATAACTTTTTATAACTTGTCCCGATACAATTGTTTGACCATTGAAAGTACACGACGCCGGAGCGCCGACTTTGCAACTGCCGAAAGTATATGTTCCAGCAAGCGTTCCGTTCGTACACATTCGGCTTTCAGAAACACACTGCGAACCAAATGGCACAGTTGAATTTAAATATCCAGACACAGTACCATTGTGCGGAATTGTTTGACCGTTGAATAAACATGCGGCTGGTGCTCCAACGTTACAGCTGCCAAAATTACCGCTGCCACTCAGTAAACCATTATAACAAGTTCGCACCGAGCTTTGACAACTTTGTCCGAAGCCAACAGTTGAATTTATAAATGCAGTCACACTGTTTCCATGCGCAACAGTTTGTCCGTTGAAACGACAAGACAATGGCAATCCCACAGAACAAGAATCAAAAGAAAAAGTTCCTGATAATAAACCACTATGACAAATACGATCTTCGCTGAGACAATCCTTACCAAATGGCACTGACGAATTTTGATAACTTGTCACTGTTTGTTCACTGGCCAACGTCTGACCGTTGAATAAACACGCTGCAATTCCATTCGGCGCACATGAACTATAATTGTATGATCCTGTGAAGTTTCCATCGCTACAGACTCGCACTTCGCTTGTGCATTTTGAACCGTTCGATGACAAATAGGCCGTCACAGTTTGTCCGTCCGAATAAATATTTCCGTTAAAAATACATTTCGATTTTGAAGGCTTTTTACATTCTGCAGCTGACGGATACGTCACACACCAATCAACAGGTAAACTTGTTGACGATTCAGTGCTTAATTGTGCGAAATCAGTTTTTGTACAATTCTGAAATGCCACCATCGTAAATGTGCTGGCGAAAATATAAAACAGGACTAATTTATTTAACATCGAACACGTTCCTTTGAGAAATGATCTGTTTGGATACATAATAAACTATTCAACATAGCCTAATGTTGCTTTAAGGACGTAACCTGCATTAATGCCTTCAGAATATTTTGTCGTTGTTAAATAATCACCGTTACCTATGTTATAAAATCGATACAACGGAATTGATCCTGATAATTGTATTGAATAAATTTGACCAAGCTCGCCTTCAAATAATTGACCTTCACATTTTGCACCATCAATAGAAACAAAATGTTTTGCGGACGCTTGATTGTAACAACGATAAATTTTTATTGTATTCGCTAATTTTGTTGATGCCGAAAAACTTCGAAAGGCAACGCCTTCAGATAAATAACCTGCGTTGACACCCTCATTATAATTTGATGTTACAAAATGTTCACCTGTTGATCGATTATAAAAACGATAATTATTTTGAGGAATAATTTTGTCCAGTTGAATATCTTGCGGTTGATTTTTTGATAGTACAGCCGATACAGAAATAATTTGACTTGAAAAACTTCGACCATATGTATCTGTCGCAAAACCTTGAACGCGATAGACTGCTGGGCCCGGTATATTTGACCAAGTGTAAGTCAGATGATCGCTGTTAGGTTGATTTTCGCCATTCACTGACCAATACCCTGTCGCCAACGGAACATTTGATGTGGCTGTACACGAATTCGTCGATCCGACCAATACCGTCGTTGGACAATTAATTTTTAACACTGGTACAGGCAACGAATCGTTTAATATAATTCGTCGCTCAACAAGATATCCGGTGTTCAATTTAAATTTAAAAAGCCATTCACCTTTTTTCAGATCTTTAGAACTATAACGAGCCTGTCTAAAAATAAGGTCATCACATTTCTGTGGTAAACCATCTGGATCATACACAGTGCAGTCAATTCGAGGTCCTGCTGACAAGGGACGCGAGAAGCTCATATCAAAAAATTCCTTAGGTGAAATTGAAATATTTGGATTTTGATCTGTGGTTTGAATATTTACAACATTTGCATTTTTATCCAGATATGAAATGTTCACATTTGGATTTGTCATCACTGAATTTCCGATCACGGACTGATTTTGTAGACTGACCTGATCAAAATATAAATTCAACAGGCTTCCCTGTCGCGTCGACGCCAAATTTTCAACATTTAAATTTTTATCAAGCGGGCTGCTGTAAAGAAAAAATATAATTGCTTCGACTCTGGGGTTTTGTCTGGAATAAGCCAAATATTTTTTCGACTGATGAATCACATTGTTCTGCCATGATCCGTTTTCATCGCCGCCTTTGAAATCGAAAGCATCTGGAATTATAATAAATTTTTGTTTATCCGTCATTTTACTAGCTAGCTTATTATAATAACTGGGAATTGATTCTCCGTAACAATTATCAAAATTTCCGTAACAATCCATGCCGACGTAGTCAGCTTGTTGCGGAATTTGAAAATTTTCATTCATAACAATGAAAGCTTCGATAAAAACAATTTTGCCCATAGGAAAATCAGTTTTAATCAGCGAATTCATCTGATCTAAATATGATTTCATTGTCGAATATGAAATACCAGCATTTTTCGCAGCCCAATAAGGTTCGTCAAATGGATAAAACCAATTTACTTTTGAATGTTTTTTAATAACTGCAGAGGCATTTGCCCATTCTGATTGATAATTATTTTTAAATTTGCGTAAATCATATTTTAACGTATTCACGTCGAAATCAAAAAACACTGGCGTTAATTCAATGGCTACTGAAAAACCCAAGGCTTCTGCTGTTGAAATTTTTTCTTCAAATAGCGCCAGTGCTGAAAGTTTTCGTTGAGTCACTAACCCTTTCGACTGGGCCAATGCTAATGCTTGTTCAGACACATACAGAATACTGATCAGATTTGTACGTCCCTGCAGTTCTTGGAGCATCATTTTAAAACGATCTGGATCAATGGTTTCGTTCGATAATGTTGTCGCCGGAAATATTCCTAACAATTTGACCTGCTGGCCAACGACCAATTCATTGGGCTGAATATCTAATAAAAATTCAGGAGACCTTGATGCCAGCGTTGAACTGATCGGAACTAATCCTGAAGTGGCAGAACTCGCGTCGTTTGAAGTTTTCAACTTTGAACAGTTCTGAAATGCAAAAAACATCGGCGCAGCCAACGCAAAAAACAAAACAGCTCCAATCAATGGTTTTGATTTCATTCATCCTCCCCAGGATATTTACATTTCGACATATTTCGTCAAAACTTTAGGACTTTGGCCCTGTATTCAGTAAACAAAAAACAATCTCAATTTACGACGGCGAACTTGTTTACAAGATCAACTTTAACGCCCCAGAAATTGCCCATCGCGGACATAGTGTCAATTTGTTCGTCACACTCGGAATGCTATTTGCGCCTGGTTCACCTCTGCTCTTGGCTTGAAAAATGTAACCGATTCGATATGAATCAAATTTTAACACTCGCTTTCGTCTTCAATATCGCCGTAAATTCAACGGCGTTTTCAAAAACAATTTGCACAATGACCTTTAATTCGTCCGATGAAAAAAATGTTTTTCAAAAGGTCTTAACTCCGCTGGGTTATCAAATTCTTGAACTTGTGCCTGACAACAAAGACCCCCAATGGTTACAAAAATCTTGTGCGCAAATGCAAACAGCAAATCAAAACTGTGATTCACTTTTAATTTCGGGCCACTTTGGCGGATTGTTTTTTGGCAGCGAAAAATCAACAACACTATCTTTATCAGAAATGATGACAGCAAAAAATCAACACAACTGCCCGGCTATTTTTGAAAAACCAAAATCAGTATTTTTAATGGGATGCAATACTTTGTCTGGTAAAACTCCGGACCACCGCAGTGTCGATGATTATTTGCGCGTCCTCGTCGGCGATGGATTCCCGTTAGATCTGGCTGAAAATGTCGCGGCCGCAAGATATTTAAGTTACGGACAAAGCATGAGCGATCAAATGCTTTCGATTTTTAACACGGCCGATTTTATCGCAGGTTTTGAAAGCACCGGGCCACTGGGCTCATCAGCTGCACCTTTATTAACAAAAGCCTTCAGCCAAACAACATCTGTCGATAAAATTAAAAATGTGATTTCAAAAGAAGCCTTAAAGTCTGCTTTTGCCAGTACGAATTTGCGACTGGTCGAACCGGCCAAAATGGCCGATAAACAAATTTTACTCAGACAGGCCTTGTCAACGGATTCAGTGACTGCGACAACGGCTTGGCAAAATTTACTGAATTCACAAAATACAATTTCTTATTTTGATTTTATTATTGAAAATCAAAATAATTCGGTTTTAGAAAATGTTTTAAAAAAATCTGCAACTTTGCAAAATCAGCTGACGGCTTCATTTAGATCCATTTATGATAAATCTGTCGGGTTAGCTGCGATTCAACGAAAAATTAATTTCTTTTTATTCGATCATGATCTAATGGATGAAAATATTTATTTAAAACGACAATCACAAATTGCGAATCAAATTTTATCCACACCGCTGGACTACGTCAAAGCCGATCAAATTTGTCAGCTGTTTAAAACTGAAGAAAATAAAAATTTGATTCACGAAATCAGTTCAAATTCTATTTTAGCGATTACAAAAAGCACTTATGCACAATTTATTTTCGGTTGCGCAGATATTCATGATGAAACACACCCACCGAAAACAAACGCATATCAATGTTTAAAAAATCAATCCACATACGACTGGGCCTGTTTAACAGAAAACGAAACCGATTTAGACATCACCAGTTGCAAATTGGCTCATTCAAGAAATTCAGATTCTGAAAATGCAGATGATATGCTGTGGTTTTGCTATTCTAAAATGTTGGATCGCAAAAAATTAAATTCGGCCCAATGTTTAGAATTAACTCACAGTTTTAATTTATTAGGCAACCGCATCAAAATGAATTGGAATTGCCAAAACCGACTTTAAGAAATTCAGACAACGCAACAGCACCATGCTTCAGATTTGTTTTCCAATCGGCCAGCATGGTTTCGTCTGATGAATCTGTGACATATTTCACAGAATTAAATTTGATTTTATAAGTTTCACAAACTTTGGCTATGGCGAAAGCTTCCATATCCATGACTTCATATTTTTCCGCTGCAGGTCCCATATCGACATGATCCGCAGAGGCACAACTGGCTGTTGGTAAATTTGAAAAAGCCGTGACTGTGTGTTTATTTTTAATGATGTATGAAATTTCTCCGCGATAAATAAATTCAGTACATTCGATCAATGCACTTTTAGAAAATTTTCGGCTGCCCGCTGTGCCCAGATTTAGAACCCAATCGGGCTTGTGCTGCAGAATGGCTTCGGTCGTTTTTTGTGCTGCTGCAATTAATCCAACACCTGTGTAAACCAAAACAGCATTTATATGTTTGTCAGATATGATTTTTTCGATCAGGCCGTCTGACTCTTGTGGTAAAGCCATGACGATCAGCATTTTTGGTTTTTCATCAGTTGCCATGATGTGATTGTGCAATGTAAAACAATCAAATGACAACCGAAAATAATCTGCATCCCATAATAGAAAAATATAAAGATATTGCGTTACATATCATTGAAATCTGCAAACGCCTGCACGCAAGAAATATGTTATCTGCTGCCGATGGTAATATCAGTTACCGCGCAAGTGATACTGAAATTTTAATCACACCGTCTGGTATAGCCAAAGCTTTCATGAAGTTATCAGACATGGCCGTTGTGACCATCGACAATAAAATTATTCACGGTAACCCTTCAACCGAACGATTGATGCATCTGGAAGTTTTTAATTCATGCGCAAAAGCCAAAGCCGTTGTTCATGCTCATCCCGTGACGGCGATCGCATGGTCAATTGCAAAACCAAACCTGACTCAATTACCCAGCGATTGTTTATCTGAAGTTATTCTTGCAACCGGAGACATCCCCTTTGCTGATTACGCCCGACCGGGCACACAAGCCATGGGTGATGTTTTAAAAAATTTCTTACCGCAACATCGGGCTTTGATTTTACGACGTCACGGCGCCATCACTTGGGGCGAATCATTGGATGAAGCTTATCGCGGTATGGAACGCATTGAAAATTCGGCGCAAATATTAATGACAGCTGAACAATTAGGTGGATTAAACCCGCTGCCTGCAGAAGAAATAAAATATTTGTACGAGCTTCGAAAAAAAATCGGAGACATTTTATTATGATCAATTTAAATTCAATGGCATTAAAATTTAATTATTCAGCCCGAGAAAAAAAAATCGAATTATTATTATTAGATCAAACACTGTTACCACAAACTGAAAAATGGCTGTTGATTGAAAATTTAAATCAAATGATCGAAGCCATC
>JAYTMM010000046.1:0-1702 GCA_043728555.1 Pseudobdellovibrionaceae bacterium | reverse complement strand
CAATTAAATAAAGATGAAGTTTTTTATTTTTTAAGCCGAGGAATTAGTGAACAAGATGCGATAAAGATGATTTCTTATGGATATGCTAAAGAAATTATTTATAAATTAGAAAATGTCGAACTAGAAAAATTTGCTCTAGCTTCATTAAACACTAAACTAACTGATATATTTTAAGGTGATATGCTAAATACAACGGATATTCGTAAACATTTTAAAGCTCTTGATGTCCAAATTAATGGGCATGACCTTGTGTATTTAGACACAGCAGCAACAGCATTGAAGCCTACAGCGGTAGTTGATCGTATTCAAAAATTTTATGAAAAAGAAGCCTCTAATGTACATCGTGGCGCTCATTTTCTAAGTGATCAAGCTACACAATCATTTGAAGCTGCCCGAAAAAAAATACAAAATTTTTTAGGTGCAGAATCAGAAAATGAAATTGTTTTCACCAAAGGCACAACTGAAGGTATTAATTTAATCGCCACAAGTTACGGTGAAAACTTTTTAAAAGAAAATGATGAAATCGTTTTAACTGAATTAGAACATCACGCCAATCTTGTGCCTTGGCAGAATTTAGCACAGAAGAAAAATTTGAATCTGAAGTTTTTGCCAGTCTTAGAAAATGGTCTTATTGATGAAGATCAAATTGATAAAATTATAACAACAAAAACAAAATTAATTTCATTTTCAGGTTGCTCAAATATCTTGGGAACGTTTACTCCGATAGAAAAAATCGTAATAAAAGCTAAATCTGTTGGCGCCGTTACTGTTTTAGATGCTGCGCAGTTGATTACGCAAAAAAATATTGATGTGAAAAAACTTGATATTGATTTCTTGGTCTTTTCTGCACACAAATTATTTGGTCCGTTCGGTTTTGGCGTTCTTTATGGAAAGAAAAATCTATTGGAAAAAATGCCACCTTACCAATTTGGTGGCAGTATGATTTCATCTGTTGGTTTTTTAACAAGTACATACAATGATTTGCCATTTAAATTTGAAGCAGGCACACCGCACGTCGAAGGCGCAGTTGGTACAGATGCAGCTATTGATTTTTTTGAACAATTTAAAATTGAAGATGTTTTTGAACACGAAAAAGATCTTTATAATCAGGCTTACACAGAATTAAGAAAAATCTCCGGGGTCCAAGTTTTTGGAGATAATACGAATAAAGCGGCCATTCTTAGTTTTAATTTAAAAGGGGCACATCATTTTGATGTAGGACAAATTTTAGATCAAATGGGTATAGCCGTGCGGGTCGGACATCATTGCACACAACCACTTTTGAAAAAATTTAATATAACAGGAACAGTACGCGCTTCATTTTCTATTTATAATCAAGCAGCAGATGTTGAAAAATTCATTAGCGCCGTACACAAAGCGCAAAGGATGTTAGTTTTATGACTCAGTCAGATATTTTAATCCGAATCCAAGCCACTCCTAATCCAAATGCCTGGAAATTTATTCTAGACAGACCTGTTTTGGTTGAAGGCAAAGCAACCTATTCAACAATTGAAGAAGCTGAACATAATATTCTAGCTAGATCTCTTTTTGAAATTGCTGGTGTTAGACAAGTTCACTTTTTTCAAAATGTAATCACAATTACTCATCAATTCGATCTTGATGTTGAAGAAATAAAGCCTCAAGTGGCGTCAGTTATACAAACACGCATGGTGATGCATAATCCAAATCAAACAGTCTTCGA
>JAYTMM010000045.1:0-2680 GCA_043728555.1 Pseudobdellovibrionaceae bacterium | reverse complement strand
CTCTTTAAAGACACTAGATCTAGTGGTTAGGTATCGAAACCAACCATCAGGACTGAAGGACTCTTTGAAGTTTAAACAGACCAAGACGGTCAATATTTTTTTTCTTGATATAACTTAAACTAGACCTAGACTTTCTAGGTCATTGAAAAACTTCTGAGGGGGAGTTTTTTAGGGTTCTTTTGTCTTAAAAACGAAAGAGCTTTTAAAAATTAAAGGGGCTGTCATGATGACAACAAATACTGAGAACACATTAAATTTAAACACAAATAACGCTCATGCCATGCGAGTTAAAAAACGCGATGGAACACTTGAACCTGTTGACGTCACAAAGATCGTCGAACGAGTGAATCGTTGTGGCCAAGGATTATCACAGATTGATCCGCTTCGCGTAGCGACGAAGGCTATTAGCGGTCTTTATGATGGTGCTACAACAAATGAATTGGATAATCTTTGTATTCAAACTGCCAGCTTGTTGATTGGTGAAGATCCTGAATATTCACGCCTTGCTGCACGTCTGTTATCGACGTACATCGACGAAGAAGTTAAATCGCAAAAAATTGGCTCGTTTGCAGATTCTGTACAAATGGGTTTTAAAAATGGTTTGTTGTCTGAAACAACTTTGAATTTTGTCATGGCTCACAAGGCAGAACTTTGTGCTGCGATCGAACACTATAAAACAGATCGTTTTGAGTATTTCGGATTACGTACTGTTTATGATCGTTATTTATTAAAAAATCCCAAATCACGTCAAGTTTTAGAAAATCCGCAATATTTTTTCATGCGCGTGGCTTGTGGTTTATCAACGAATCCAGCTGAAGCTATTGATTTTTATAAATTAATTTCTTCTCACGATTATATGCCGTCAACTCCGACGTTATTTAATTCAGGGACTTTGCGACCACAAATGAGTTCGTGTTATTTATTGGATTCGCCGATTGATGACCTAAAAGCAATTTACGATAAATATACAGACGTTGCCTTATTATCAAAATTTGCAGGTGGTATCGGATTATCGTATTCACGTGTTAGATCTCGCGGTTCATTAATCAAAGGTACAAACGGTCACAGTAACGGAATTATTCCTTGGCTTAAAACATTGGATTCATCAGTATCAGCCGTAAACCAAGGCGGAAAACGCAAAGGCGCAGCTTGTGTGTATCTTGAAACTTGGCACGCTGACGTCGAAGAATTTTTGGAACTTCGTGATAACACGGGTGATGAATCAAAACGAACTCATAATTTAAACACAGCCAACTGGATTCCAGATTTATTTATGAAACGTGTTGAAGCCGATGCGATGTGGTCCCTGTTTGATCCGCGTGTTGTTCCTGAATTTGTAGATTTGTTTGGCCATGAATTCGAAGCTGCTTATGAAAAAGCAGAATCAGAAAAATTATATATCAAACAAATCAAAGCACGTGATTTGTATACTCGCATGATGAAAACATTAGCCCAAACTGGCAATGGTTGGATCACATTCAAAGACGCTTCAAACATGAAGGCGAATCAAACTGGAAAACCAGAAAACGTGATTCATTTATCAAATTTGTGTACTGAAATTTTAGAAGTCACATCAAAGGATGAATCTGCGGTTTGCAATTTAGGTTCAGTGAATTTAGGTCGTCATATTGTTGATGGTGAATTTGATTTTGAAAAATTAGCAAAAACTGTTCGTAGTGCTGTCAAATATTTAGACCGCGTGGTCGATATTAATTTTTATCCGATCGACACGGCAAAGGCTTCAAATAATCGCTGGAGACCCGTAGGCCTGGGATTAATGGGTTTGCAAGATGCGTTTTTTCAATTAAAATTGCCATTTGATTCCGTGGCAGCTATGAATTTATCGAAAAAAATTCAAGAAGAAATCTATTTCAATGCTTTAACATCAAGCGCAGAGTTAGCTGAAAAACACGGAGCTCATGAAAGTTTTCAAGACACACGCGCGGCCAAAGGCGATTTGCAATTTGATTTATGGAATGTCGTTCCTACGGATGAAAAACGTTGGTCATTGTTAAAAGCAAAAATTCAAAAAACAGGCTTACGTAATTCATTAATTATTGCGATTGCACCCACCGCAACAATCGCATCGATTGTTGGATGTTACGAGGCGACTGAGCCACAAATTTCAAATTTATTTAAACGTGAAACTTTGTCTGGTGAATTCATGCAAGTGAATAAATATCTGGTTCAAGATTTAAAACAACGTGGTCTTTGGAATGAAGATTTCAGAAATGATATCAAAATCAGTGAAGGTTCAATTCAAGCTTTACCAAGCATTCCCCAAGACGTGAAAGATCTGTACCGCACAGTTTGGGAAGTTCCAATGAAATCATTGATCGAAATGGCTGCTGATCGCGGAGCATTTATTGATCAATCACAATCATTGAATTTATTTATGGAAGCTCCGACGATTGGTAAATTATCGTCGATGTATATGTACGCGTGGAAGCGTGGAATTAAAACGACGTATTATTTGCGTTCACGTCCTGCGACGTCGATTGCAAAAACGACAGTTCGCAAATCTGACACTGTGCTTGAAGAAAAAAAATCATACACAGATTCAGAAGCCATTTCATGCAGTATCGATAACCCCGAAGCCTGCGAAGCTTGTCAGTAGCAAACAAAGTTTGCCGGATGCAAGGCTCGACGTAAGCGCAAGCTTACCGGATGTAAAACTCAA
>JAYTMM010000044.1:0-6304 GCA_043728555.1 Pseudobdellovibrionaceae bacterium | reverse complement strand
AAAGCTAAACTTTGTGCAAATATCGAAGAAAAAACGAAAATACCTCGAGAAAAGAAAAAAGAATTGTTGAATAACACCAAGGCCCTTGATTCAATTATAGACCAAGGTACTGAAAAGGCGCGCATGGTCGCCAGTAAGAATTTAAACCAAATTAAAGATTGGATGAAACTGTAATGAGTATCCGTGTTCAGCTCCAACAATTTGAAGGCCCACTTGATTTATTGTTATATCTTATCCGCAAAGAAGAGATGGATATTTTTAATATCAATGTCGTCGAGATTACTCAGCAGTATTTAGAATTTATTAAATTAATGAAAGAATTCGACCTTGAAGTTGCGGGCGAATTCGTAGCGATGGCTGCAACGTTAATTCATATTAAATCAAAAATGCTGTTGCCGCAGTACGGCGACAATGGCGAAATTATTGAAAACGTAGATCCTCGTAAAGAATTAGTTCAAAAATTATTAGAATACGAGAAATTCAAAGAAGCTGCAAAATCATTGTACGAACGTCCGTTGTTAAATCGTGATTTGTGGGCTCGTGGATTTCGTGAAAAAATCGAAGTCGCCGATGATGATATTGAACTTGAAGACAACGCTTTGTTTTCATTGATCGGCAGTTACCGAAAAGCTTTAAAAATTTTAAATAAACGTATTCACAAAGTAAATATTAAATTGCAATCCATTGCGTCCCGAATTCTTGAAATGAAGGATCAATTGATTGTAGGTAAACAAGTCATCATGCGTGAACTATTTAATACGACAATTACTGATGTGAAAGAAAAATCACGTAATATGTTGATCACATTTTTATCGCTTTTAGAATTAGGTAAAATGGAATTCATCAGCATTTATCAAACTGAAAATTACGGCGATATTTACGTGACAGCAAAACAACCTATCACTGACGACGTTGTTTCGCGTGCTGAAAATTATGATAATTTAAATTCAGACCAAGTTGCAGCACAAATGATGTCTAAATCAACGTCATTAACAGATGCCGAAGTCGCTGAAATAGAAGCGGATACTGATTTTGTTTTGGCTGATACCGATACAGAAGATGGTCAGGCTCAAACACAGTTGGCTTTTGCATCTGAAGAATTAACCGCAACTGATGATATGGCGACTGACGAAGAAATTTTCGCCGCCGAGCTGGACGTCGATACGACTGAAGAAAATCCTGTTGTCGAATTTAAAATTAATACTGAATCTGAAGGGCAAACTTAATGGCAAAAAATAATAAAAATAAAAATAAAAATATTGAAGCCGAAGTAAATCATACGACAGCGGAAGAAATTTTTAAAACTGAAGACATCAGTGTCGATGCGGCAATTTTTTTACAAGAAGACGCTGAATCCGAAGGTTTTTTACCTGACGTTGCAGACGAAGAAATCAGTGAATCAAATACTTTAGAAACTGAATTGTCAGTTTCAGCTGACGTTGATCTTGAAGGCTCAGAACTTGAAGGTTTTGAAGCCGCTCAAATTGACGAAGTTGAATTTATCGAAGACGAACAGGCAGAAAGTATTATCGAAAGTATTTTATTTGCCAGTGACAGACCCGTCAGTCAGGCTTCAATTGTTGAAGTTTTTAAAGGTACAAATATTAAAAAGTCTCATATTAATCGCCTATTAGATACGTTAGCCGTTGAATATGCGGGCGGTCGTCGTGGTATTTCTTTAGAAGAAATCACAGGCGGGTACCAACTACGTACTAAAATTGATAATATGAATTTCTTAAAACGCACAGTCAAAGCTCGTCCGTTTAAATTATCTGGGCCAGCTCTTGAAACATTATCAATTGTTGCCTACAAGCAACCTGTTGTTAAAAACGAAATCGACCAGATCAGAGGCGTTGAATCAGGTCATCTATTACGTGCATTAATGGAAAAAGGTTTGTGTAATTTCGAAGGCAAAGCCGAAAATTTACCAGGTAAACCTATGCAGTACGGAACAACACGCAGGTTTCTAGAAATTTTTGGACTTCGAAATATCAAAGAACTTCCGACGTTATCACAGATCGATGAATTATTACCTGAAGGTATCGGCGACGAAGACGAAGAAAAACCAACACTGTCAATGGTGACAGATTCAATGTCAGAACATGTGACTGACGTTAGTTATTCGCAAGGTGAAGAAGAACTTGGTAAGATCGAAAACGAATTATCAACGATCACAACATCGTCTGATTTTTTCGAACAAGAAAAAATTCGTCAAAAACAGAAAAAAGACGCAGATAAAGCGCAAGACATTCGTGACGCCATGATTGTTGGTGAAGCTGTTTCAAATCGTGATAAAAATTGGCTTGCGAAATACGAAGAAATGTTAAACGCGCCAATCAATGAGCCCATTGCCGCTACAGCGGAAGAAACTGTTGCTGCTGAATTAGAATTATCTGAAGCTGCAGAAAATGCTGAAATGATTTTAGCCGAAAATTCTGATGATGAAGAATCCGATGAATTGCCATTTTATGAAGAGGCTGATTCTGAACCCGAAAGTCACGTATAGATGTTCAAAAAAATCGGCGACATGATATTAGTTGCCGTATTTTTTTATCTAGTTTCGATGATGATTGTTTTAGGAAACGGGTCATCGTTCTTAGGACGCAAGCTGGGTTTTATTTATACTCCCGTGGCAAACAGTATTGGATTAAATACCACATGGAATTTTTTTTCGCCAGACCCCGCACAAACGATGTATTTACGTTATCGTATTTTATTTCATGATGATTATGGAAACGACACTAAAGAATCTCAAGAAAAATATTTTCCTGAAAATGCACTAGAGAATAATTTTTGGTTACAGAACCGTAGACTCAGTTACGTTATGCGATTTATGGCTATGGACGGGGCGCGAATCGAACATTTCTTAGTGCCATGGATTTGTAAAAAAAATCCAGAAGCCACACATATTCAAACAGAACTTTTGCTGTACCGAATACCGCCTTTGGATGTTGTATCAACATTAAAACAAGAAAATTACGATGAAATGCTGAACCAAGAACAAATCAACCAAATGACGTATGCTTGTGTTAAATAAATCTGTAAATTCTATAATTGCGAAAACAAAAAATTTTTTATTCTCAGAAGGACATTTTGAGCGTCTGGGCTTAATGCGTGTTCTGTTGTGCGGAACCTTATTGTATCTGGCCATTTTTAGGCAATTTAATATTGATCAATTTACGAATTTGTCACTGATTCCCAGATCTGAAGCATTGGGTGTTTATCCAGATTTCTATCGTCCCTTTTTTGAATATTTTTTCTGGCCAGATCAGTTAGCACCGTTTGTTCACGCGATTTTAATTTTATTATTGTTGTTAGCGACCCTGGGTTTAACGAATCGACCCGTGTTATTTTTAACGTGGTTTATTTCACAGGGTTTTATGAATCGCAATTATTCGATGCTTTTTGGAGCCGATGTGATTGGCGCCTTGTTTTTATTTTACATAGCATTCACAA
This sequence comes from Pseudobdellovibrionaceae bacterium, assembly GCA_043728555.1. Lineage (GTDB taxonomy): Bacteria > Bdellovibrionota > Bdellovibrionia > Bdellovibrionales > Bdellovibrionaceae > Pseudobdellovibrio. The sequence continues at coordinate 2,848 of JAYTMM010000044.1, read as the reverse complement.
ATTGTACGGATTTTTTTTCTCTCAAAAAATATTTTTTCAAATCTGAAAAAATACATAAACCCCAAATTTTTAGCGACCAGATCAGTACTGTGTTTTTCAGGCTGATGCAGATTCAAATTTGTGTGATTTATATGTATACAGGATTTGAAAAATTAAAGGGAAATTCATGGTGGGACGGTACAGCGCTTTGGACCGTTTTTGCGAATCCGCAATTTACAGGGTTTAATTTAATTTGGCTGCGGCAGTTTCCGTTGTTTTTTGCAGTGGGTACGTTTACATCGGTGATTTTTGAAATTTACTTTCCAGCGATGATTTTAAATAAAAAAATCAGACCGTATTGGTTATTATTAGGTTTGTTTTTTCATACAGCGATTGGAATCACTTTAAGCCTGATGACGTTTTCATTGGTTATGATTTCGACATATTTTTTGTTTTTAGACCGTCTTGATTTGAGACGTTGGTCTAGCCATCGTTTTCTTAATTTTAAAAAATAGTTTATACTCAAAGAGTGTATATTAAAATTAAATTTCTATTTTCCATGTCATTTCTGCTCTTAATATCTGCGTGTAGTCCGCAAGCTGCAAAAAGTTTGTTATCGGGCCCCGACGCCTGTGTTGATGGAATTTGTAGTTTGTTGGGTGCGACTGAAATCTCTGGTGAATTGTCGTTAACACAAAATTCGACGGCAACACAAAATATCGAACAAGGTGATTTGGTCGAAATAAATGGAACCTGTCAGGATTTGGGTCGTAAAGATCAGCGAATCATTGTTCAAGTTTTACCTGTTGATGATGATCCCACTGTACTGCCGTACATTGACAATTCAATTTCAAAAAATTGCCAAACGAATTCTGTCGGATTATTAACATCGTATCAATGTATTTTTGTTACGATCGGTAACGGTTTAACTGAAGTTGATTCGACAACCGGAGATATCAAATTGTATCCACAGTGTATCAACGGTCAGTTTTCTTATAAAGTTCGTTTGGGTTCGATTTCAAAAGTCGGAGCCGTTGTAAAAAATTATTTAGTACGTACAAAATTGCGAACAATTAATCCCATCGGCGAAACCGGCTGGAATGAAACTAAAATTACTCGAAATATTTCTGCACCTAAATTTAAAATCGTGTACAATCTAACTCAAAATATTTGCCAAATTCGAATCGATCCCTACAAATACAAAGACGCTGTAGGTTCAATTGATAACATTCCTAATATTTTTTATGCGATAAAAAGACAAGACGTTGGATTTACGGCTGTTGGAGTGCAAAACCCCGCCGTGATTCCAGCAATCCCGCCTCATCGTCTAGGTGGCTCTGGATTCTATGCTTTTGATGCGACACAAATTGATCTGGGTGATTCAATCGCAAATTTTGCAGATGGTAACAAATCAGCGTATGTAGTTTTGGCAGGAACGACTTCTTTAGAGATTCAACCGGGAATTAAATATAGTTATTATACACAAGCGCAAGTAGGTTCTGATTTAAGTGATCTAAGTACTGCTTTGACTTGTGATGTTCCAGCTCCGACGGTGTTATCGTCGTCAGTTTCCGGTGGTAATTGTCAAATTGCAATTGCTACGGGTGGTATTCCTGCATTTAATTATGAATGGCAATTTTCAAGTCAAGACCAATGGACGTCATCAACCAACGGTAACGGTCAAGGCTTTATAGCTTGTTCAACAGTGAACTGTACATTTAATATGGCGGCAACATTTCCGACTTCAGGAAAGTTTCATGTTGCCGTCAGATCTTTTGATGGATCAGGTTTATACGGTAAATGGTCAAATACGATACCGTGTACAAGACCATAATTTAGAAACAATATAAAAATGAATTAAAAACTTTCGTCGAAACTGACTTGTCCAGAAACTCCGGTTTGATACGCCGAGACTCGACGTTCAAAAAAGTTTGCTAATTCTTGCATGTCTTGTAATTCCATAAAACCGAATGGATTTTTTGAATTATAACGTTTCGGGATGCTTAGCATTTCCAGACGTTGATCTGCGATGTATTCTAAATACTGACGCATTTCAATCGCTGACATTCCTGCTATTCCAAGTGATAAAATATCTTCAGCAAACGTCATTTCGCATTCAATGGCATCTTCAAGCATTTGAATAACCATTTCTTCCATTTGTTCATTGAACAATGTGGGATCTTCTTTACGAACTGTTTGAATCACATTCATCGCAAAAGCCATGTGCATGCTTTCATCTCTGAATACCCAGTTTGTGCCTGAGGCAAGGCCTTGTAATAAACCCTTTGAACGTAAAAAATAAACATACGCAAATGCAGCAAAGAAAAATAAACCTTCAACACACGTAGCAAAACAAATTACGTTCATTAAAAATTTACGACGATCTTCTTGCGTTTTTAATGTGTCCAGCGTGTTGATTGAATCCATCCATTTATAACAAAAATCGGCCTTCTGTTTGATCGACGGAATATTTTGAACCGCTGAAAATGCTTTTTCACGCTCGTCAGGGTGCGGAATATAATTATCTAACAAAGTAAGGTAAAACTGTACGTGCAATGCTTCTTCGTAAAGTTGTCTAGATAAATACAAACGCGCTTCGGGCGAATTAATATGTTTGTACAGATTTAAAACCAAATTGTTTCCAACAATTGAATCGCCTGTTGCAAAAAAAGCCACCAGACGTTGGATCAAATGTTTTTCACTGGCTGACATTTTAGAATGCAAGTCCACAAGGTCCGTTGAAAAATCAACTTCATCGACAGTCCATGTGTTTTTAATTGCGTTTTTATACATTTCAAAAAATGTCGGATATTTCATCGGTCTTAAAGTTAAATTAAATCCAGGGTCTAATAACATATATTCTCCTATC
>JAYTMM010000043.1:0-3374 GCA_043728555.1 Pseudobdellovibrionaceae bacterium | reverse complement strand
CTGATAAACATATTGAAAATAACGCGTAGGATTTTTTATGCGAAAACATAAAAAACATCTCGATTTTGAAATTAACCTAATTCCGTGCATTGACTTGTTGTCTGTGTGTATCTGTTTTCTTTTGTTAACAGCGGTGTGGTTAAACGTCGGATCGATGAACGTAAAGCAAGCCATTGGCGGTCAAACAACAGCAGAGACTGAAAAAAAGCCTTTGTTGTACGTCACGTTCGATGCGACTGGTGGATTGAATTTAAAAGTACAAGAATCGCAATTGGTTCCTAAAAATTTAGCGCAATTAACTTTGCCTGGAATTTCTGGTGAAATGAATATCGCGGATCTTGTAAAGACAATTAATAACATTAAAACTTTAGAGCCCAAGTTGAAGACTGTTTTGATTCAACCGATGGCTCAAACATCATATCAAGATATTATTGTATTGATGGACGAGTTTAAAAAATTAAATTTATCAGATCTGGGCGTCGTACCACTTTAAGGACGCACCGATTTATTTTTTTAATTGTGTAAGCTGATCTGTTTGATTTGATATTGAGGGGAATAATATGCTTTCGACACAACGACTTTTAAATGAAACATCACTGCAGAGTGTTTTGGCGAGTGAATCGCAATTAAATCCTAAACACGGAAAATGGTCGAGAAATATCAACGCAGATTTATTATTAACTGCATTGATTGATGCGTTTTCGATTTTGGTCATTTTCTTATTGATGAGCTTTTCAAGTACAGGCGATATTTTATTTTTGGGTAAGAGCACTGAATTACCGAAAGCGGCCTTAGCTACTGTTTTAGAACGCAATCCAGTTGTCAAAATTGATGATGGCAAAATGTTTGTCGAAGACAAAGAAGTCACAACAGAAAGTATCGTTTCTGAATTGCTAGAAATCAGAAAAAAATTCACAGAAACCAGACCTGGCGAAGAATACCCAGGTATTGTTACGATTCAAGCAGACCGTCGCGTGAAGTATGAACAATTAAATTCTATTGTTCTGGCAGCTTCGCATGCTGGATTCAGCGATGTACGTTTCGCAGTTATGATGAAATAATCTTTAACTTTAATTTTTACTGAAGGAAGACATGAAGTTTTTATTATTACCTCTTATTTTATTATCTATAAATGCTGTTGCTCAGGATGCAAATCAAGGCCTTTTGATTACAAAGCTTGAAAAAGTAAACCAATCGATTTCTGACAAAGATGATTCAAAAGTTGCAATCACTTTGCGTTTGGCTGATTTATACAGTGAACGTGCCCGCCATGATGCGATGAATGAAATTGAAAAAGGCTGTGCAACAACTTGCAATGCAGGTGTTGCTGACAGAACAAAAGCTTTAAGGCTGTATACAGATATTTTACCACGTGTGCCTGAAGTGAATAAATCAAAAGTCATTGTTCAGGTTGGTCATTTGTTTCAGATGAATAATCAAGAAGACAAAGCCATTCAATTTTACAGCAAAGTTGTTGAAGGTGCTGGCGGCAATGTGTCTGCAGATTTAAAATCTGAAGCTCATCTGTCGTTAGGTGAAATTTATTTTAAACGTCGCGATTACAAAAAAGCACAAGGTCATTACCAAACTATTTTGTCTTTACCGCAATCAAATTCAAAAGGTCTGTCGTCGTACAGAAATGCATGGTGTTCTTTTAATCTGGGTGATCACGCAAATGCGATCACGCAAATTGAAACAATTTTAAAAACACCGGGATTATTATCGAAATCCAGTATGAACGGCGATAAATCTGAAATTAATGTTCAATTTCACGAAGAAGTTTCAAAAGATTACGCAACATTTTTGACTCAAAAGACTGTAACAATTAATGAAGTTAAAAAATTATATCAATTAAGCCCAGAAACAACAAAGCAATCTAACGTTCAATATTTAGCCTATGAATTAGAACGCTTAGGTAAAAAAGCAGATTCATTGATGGCATGGCGCGAAGCCAATTCAACAATTACGAATCCTGAAGATAAAGTATCGGCACTATTGGCGATGTCGCAATTAAGTCTTGATTTGCAAGATAAAAAATCTGCTTTAAATACTTATGAAAAAGCATTAGCGCAAATTCCAGAACTGCAAAAATGCACACAAAGTACAAATTGTGATGAATACCGAAAACGCGCACGTTTTTTTGTAGTGTCATGGAATCAAACAGAAAAAAAATTAGCATCACCAGAATTATTGCAAGCGTATCAAATGTACTTAGGATTTTTCAAAACTGATACTGAAATGAAATCATTTGCAGTATCAGCAGCCGTCACAGCAAAAAACATGGATTTGGCATGGTCAATTCAAAAAAATATTGTTAATGAATTGGCGACACAATTATCAAAACCTGAAACTGCAACAGCTATAAAACCAGATTTCTTAGAAAAAAATCTGGTTCAACAACTGGATCTGGCAGATACATCAGGTAATGCTGATTACAAAAATCAAGCTTACGAAAATTATGAAAAATTAAGCATCCAGAAAACAAAATTATCTGAAGTTCAATATCAAAAAGCACACCTGTTGTATGAAAAAAACAATTATCAAGCAGCAAGCACTGCGTTTCATCAGATCGCAATGACAAAAACAGCTGATATAAAAATCAGAAAACAAGCCGCTGATTTGGCCTTGGATTCCTTGGGTCTTTTGAATAACACAGCGCAAGTTGTAGCCTATTCAGAGATGTACAAAACAGAATTAGGGTCGGCGAATGCCAAAGATTTTTCTCAGATTTTACAGAAATCAAAATTATCTGAATCTGTTGAATTAGCAGGTCAAAGTTCAGAAGCTGGTTATGCTGCTCTAGTGAAAATTAATGTCGCAGATCTGGATACAACAGATAAAATTAAATATTATAAAAATAAAATTATCTTGGCTGAAAAAAATAAAAAGTTTTCTGAAGCTATAGCTGCTGCGGACGCGCTGGTTGCAATTCCTGAAGTGAATGCCGAAGACAAAGAATATGCGTTTTCAAGAAAAGCTTATTTGTCTGAATTGCGACTTGATTTTAGCGCTGCATTTACAGCAACTGAAAAATTAGCAAAAACATATTCAGCCGACGAGAAGAATTTAAAGCTGGCAATTTTTTCTGAATTATCTGGTGGTACTGTGGCTGGTAATTCGGAAACATATTACAAAAAATATTTACAAAGCACAGAGAATGTAGAAAATAAAAAATTAGTTGCTGTTGAATTAGTTGGTAAAGCTAAAAATAAAGAATCTGAAATCCAAAAACATTCTGCAATTTTAGAAAAAGACCCAGAGACTTTAGCCAATTTATTAGCAGAGGCTTATTCGGCGCAACCGACGCAGACTATTTTGAAAAAAATAACACAAAATGCATCTTTGAAAAAAACGATGGCTGGTAAATTAATATT
>JAYTMM010000042.1:0-8517 GCA_043728555.1 Pseudobdellovibrionaceae bacterium | reverse complement strand
CCCCAATCGTAAAACAGTGTAATAGCGCCAGACAGTGTTTCTGATCGTTCATTGTTGTAAGCTAAAAGCTTTTTATCACTCACTTGAATGTATTCAGTTCTTATTGTCGAAGTGTTATAATCGTTGAAATAAAATACTAAAACTTTATCTTTCACTGCAACATAATTTTTTTTAATATGTTCTAAAAATTGAATGCGTTTTTGATATTGTTCATTGGTCATGGTGATGTTTCGGTGAATTTAAGTGGGTTTCTAAATCACTGGATATAAGTCTGTGTTTTTTAATAATGGTTAAATAATCTATTAACCATATGGTTCATGTTGTAGATTCAAGTATGGTTTCAATTTATCAATTCGATTCTTATAAAACATATTTCAATTCGTGGGTTTCAGGACAACCTAAAAACGGTCACGGAGAATATCGACGTTTGTCGTTAGCCTTAAACGTTTCGACAACGATGGTCAGTCAAATTTTTAATTCTGAAAAAGATCTGAGTCTTGAGATGGCCTGCGAGATGGCCGAGTATTTATTATTAAATGATGAAGAGTCAGATTATTTTTTGCTTTTGGTCGAACACAGTAAAGCAGGTTCTTCAAAATTAAGATCACGTTTGCAAAAACAAATCAAAGATCGACAAGAAAAAGCCAAAAAACTTGAAAACCGTTTAAAAAATGTCACGGCTTTAGATATTCATGCCAAACAAATTTATTATTCAAGTTGGCTGTATCCTGCGATTCGATTATTAACGGATATTCCAGAGGTTAACTCTGCCGATCAAATCGCACAAAGATTATCGGTGCCAAAGAACCAAGTTTTAAAAGCTTTAGATTATTTAATTAAAAATCAAATCGTTGTTCAAAAATCTGGAAAATTATCTATGGGCCCTGCGCATACGTATTTAGCTCCTGAAGATCCGCTGGCCAATCGTCATATGCAGAACTGGCGACAACTGGCTTTTCAAAAAATGAATTTCAGTAACGATGAAAACTTTTTTTATACGGGACAATATGCTTTGTCGAAAGATGTAGCGAGCGAAGTTCGAAAGCAGCTGCCAGATTTTATCGAGGCGATACTTAAAAAAGTAAAGCCTTCGAAATCTGAAACTGTGCAATGTTTAAATATTGATTATTTTGAATATTAAGCTTTAAAAACTAATCTTCATATTCACGAATTTTATAGTTTTTAAAAATGGCTTTGATTTCTGATATATCGATTTCATCCTGAATTAATATTGAAACCACGCGGCGAATTTTATCATAATTAATTGCTTTGGGATCAAATTTTTCATTCACGGTGCCTTCAATCATCGGATACGTATTCCTGCAAAAAGTTTTTTCTTTAGAGTATTTTTCAGCACCATTTTCTGAAAACAACAAAATGGCAGCTTTAGCAATACACTGATCTTGTTTGTGTTTATGCTGCATCAATCGCACGCCCATAATTAATTCGTGTAAAATAAGAACAGCTTGGTTATCTTCGCTCATAACGTTGAATTGATTTTTATCAATCCAAATTTTATTCGTATCTTGCAGGGCAATCTGATCCGTCGGAGCGTATGTGCCCAAAATATTTTGCGAGATCGATTCTAATTTTCCAGGAACAAAATACCAATCGCGTTGATGTGATAGGTGGTACATGTCTGCGGCAAGCTGGGGGAATGAAATACTTAATTTTTGAATAAGCGGTTCGATTTTATTTTTGTAACCAGAATTTTTTTGAACATCTTGAATAAATGCATCCAGCGGTATGCCGTCAATACCGTTGCCTCCGCCGACCTGATCCGTACCACCAGTTTGTTGACTGCGATCGCTGACAACAACAGTTTCACGGACAATTTCTTTGGGCTGTTGGCAGCTCTGCACGGTTATGAAAAGTGTAATTAAGATTAAAAATTGAGTTTTCATTTTTGAAAACTCTTTTCTTCTAAGGTCTTCAGATTAATTAAAATTTCTTGCCCAGATTTAATATTTAAAACAATCAGATCTTGCGCAAAATCCAAATAGCCAGTTTCAGCATTTAACAGTCGTGTTCGACCGGCTTCAACAAATTCAATATTGATATGATTTAATGAATAGACGGGTAAAAACTGACTCGATTCAGCTTTGTTGGCTTCTGCTTTTAAACATTTTTTATTTTTGTCAGTGCAGTGTTTAAGTTCGAATTTTGTAAATTGAGATTCTGACGTAATAACTGCAAACACATCTTGAGGCAGAAGCCCCAAGATGTAAAAACTAAGAATAATGAGTTGTTTAAAGAATTTCATTATCAGTCCTAAAGTTATTTACAGTTTGATTTTTCCAACAGTGTTTGAACGTTGTTGTCTACGAAAATTCCACCAAATGTGTTATCAGCTAAACTTGTGGCGTGATCACAAGAATTCCATGACGTGGGTTTTATTTGTCGTAAATCTTGAATCGGATTTGCTGCCCAAGCAAAGATATTCATGTTCATAGTGACAGGTCGATCAGATGAATCTTTAAGTTCAATCTGTGTTGTTCCGCCTAATGCGCGATCAAGAACTGAAAGAAATTGATTCACTGAAGACTGTGATTGTTGTTCGATGCAGATTCCATCTTGGAAAAGGAAACCTTTGCGTTGATTTTTAGTCGAAGTTCCTGCAGCACAAATATCTTTTTGATATTGTTGAACCCATTTAACGCCAACACTTAAATCAGAACCCATGTCTTTCATTAATTTTAAGTTTTGATCTTTTCTAAGCTTTCCAAAACCTGGTAAACTGTCAAAGAACGTAGCTCTTTGTTGGTTTGTCATTCGGCCGTTAGGATCAATTTTAGCAAGTTGTTCGATGCCATCTAATGAATAACTGTTTGTAAAAAATGAATAGATCAATTCGACCGAAGCCATCTGACGTAAAACAATAAGATCTGCAATATTTAATTTTTTAGTCGCAATCATATTGTATTGGCAGTTAACGTCCCAAGACCCATCAGGCTTGGTTACATATGTGCAGCTATCAGCTAATTCTTTTTTGATTTGCTGTTCAAATAAATTTGGATTTAAGTAAATAGTTAATTCTGCTGTTTGGTTGTCTTTTAAGAATTGTCTAAAATCAGCAACAGCAGTAAAGTATTCGCCGTACACTGTTTGGATATCACCGACATTCTTAATTTCGGATTTATTTTTGTTATCAAGCAAAAATATTTTTAGTGGTGACTCTGGGAAATCTTTGATTGTTTTATTAAGATTATTTAATTGTTCTGCAGTTAGTGCAGGTTTGATACGATTAAATACGCCACGAAAAGCTTCAAAGCGGTTCAAAAGTTTTACATAAAATTGAGCCTTCAAATTTGTTGGGTCTTTTTCGACTGCCATTAGCGCCGTTTTGTAAGCCAACATAAAAGTATACGGCCCAACAAGTTGCTCTGCTGCGTTTGTTAATTCATCAGAATTCATTTGTTCGTTGACGCTGACTTTTTGTGGAACTTTTTCAGTGACTTTGTCGGGTTGACATCCCATGAAGCCGAATGAGCCGATAAGAGCTACAGTTGCTAGATAGTTTTTAACTTTATTGATCTGCTTAGTTGCTGTTGACATTAGAGTCTCCTTTTTAGTTTGTTTGTGATGAGGTGAATATAATTCGACACCACAAAACAAAATAGATTTAGTTAGTAAACTGTTAACGTTAAAATTAACCAAATAGTTAACTTTAAAAGTGTCTAAAAATTTGACGAAGCGACGTTAAATGCTGCCATATTGCATGTGGCAAAGAATTCCGTCGATTTCAAAACATACAATTAGACTCTAGAAATTATTGAAGCAATCGACGATCCATTTTTGGTTTCGAATTACGGATTATGGATCAGCTCAACTAAAATGAGAACGGCAATCACATTTGCTGGATATATGCTCGATTTATTAAAAATTCACAACGAACAAAAACAAAAAATTAAATTAACATTTAACGAATACTTTTATATCGAATTTAACAAGTTACTTGGATTTAAGTAATTCAAACAGCTCTTTGAGTTCGGCTGCAACTTTTCTCATGTCTATCGGCATGTCTAAATCGTTACTTTCGTAACAGTTTTTTGAAATGTTGTACCTGATGTCGATAAATAAATTAGCCAAGTTCAAGTAAATTAAGCCGTCATAATCATACAGTAAACTAACAGCTCCGTTAGCTCTCTTTCGCCGCGATCTATAGTATTCATATGTATATTCCGATGGCGGTACTAATTCAGTTCGTATCGTCGAAATATCGTAGTCATTAAAATAAAAAAGCCAAAGCTGATCTTTCACTGCAACATAATTTTTCTTAATGTATTCTAAAAATTGAATGCGTTTTTGATATTGTTCGTTCGTCATGGTGATGTTTCGGATTGAACATCACAAAAAATAAATAGCTAGACCTAGATCGTTAAAAATTACTTTAAATATTTTAAAAACTCACTTATGCGCGTGACATCTTCGCCGCGACAACCATTTTCGTCGCATTGTTTGGCTGTGATGCAGCCATTTTTTTTGTCGTAATCGTGTTCTCCGCGAACAAGAACACCCACAATTTTTTTTGTGGTCTGATCAAAAACAGCAGAACCTGAATTCCCAGAAAAAGCATCCAGAGTCGCGGTGAAATATGTTTCAGGAATTAACGAACGCACTTTGCCGTTCATTGTGAATTTCGTCGGGAAGCCTTCAGGATGGCCAATGATCATTAACAAATCTTTGTAATCTAAAGGTTTGTCGCTAAATTTTAATGGAGTGCGATCTGCGGCTGCGCGATCCAGTTGTATCAAAGAAAAGTCAGAACCGTTTTTTTCATTTTTAAATGCTAAAATTTTCTGACACGAATAAACATTTTTTCCGGCAATTGAATTCAGATGTTTATTTTTTTCATCAAGAGCGTAATCAAAAACAATTTTCATATTTTTACAGTCTTCGGATTTTGAAATACAGTGACCTGCGGTCAAAACAATGTCTTCTGCTATCAAAGAGCCCGAACAGTCGGCCCAGCGCGGCTGAGTCACAAATTTTTCTGATTTGCAAAAAGGCAGGTAAGGTTCAGGGTTTTCTAAATTGTAAATATCAAAAATTGAATCATAAATCATGTGGCGCTGATCAATAAAGGCGACTGTGGATTTGGCTAATGTTTTTAATTCTGGATCTGTAACATCATTAAAATCCATACGGTCGTCGTTGCCGTAGACCACTTTTGCTGTTGTTGGATCATGTTTGTAGTCATTTAAGTTTTTTTGAACCGAACATGATGTGATTAAAAAAACAGATAAAATAATTTTTTTCATGTCAGCTGTTCTTTCCAGAATTTTGATTTTGTTGAAAGTTGCATAACGTAGCCATTAATATCTGTGCGTAAATTTTCGGGCAACCGGAAGTAGGCTTGAATGTGATCGCGGGGAACATATCGGAATGTGAAGTTAATTCGTCGTGTTTCAAATTGTGTCGTATTCACGTTTTTGAAAATCAGGCCTTTGTTTTCGACGCGTTGTACGCGGTGAAACAATTGTTTTTTAAATTTATCTCCGCCAAAAATTTGCAGACTGGAATCATCCAACCATTGTTGTAAAACGACGTCGCTTTTTTGTGATTTGCCTGCACTTTTCACGAACTGAAACATCGCCTTTTCACCAAAAGAAATCGACGCAACTGGGCCGGGTTCGAAATCTTTATGTTCGCCGACTCTGGCCATATCTGTTTTTTTAACGATACCGTTTTCGATTTCAAGTTTGTCGCCATAATAATTAATCAAGCAGGTATTTAAATGCCACTCGCTAGGAATGTCTTTATCACTGAATTTATCGCGAACCATTTTTTCAACATCCGCAATTATTTTTTGCAAAACAGGTGGGTATTTTTCAGCCTGTACGCAACGGTTATGAATACCTTTGGGGGGATGGTAATAATCCAAACACGCAAATTGCCAGTTACCTAGCCAATATACAGGTCGCAGTAATGACCTGTTGGGTTCATTGTTTGGCGGCGGATTTGATTCTGAAAAGCGATTTTCCCAGATGGGGTTTAATGTCGACAAGTATTCCAAAATATTTTTTTTATCAGATCCTGAAATGTAATCTTTTTGATAGATCAGATTGAGCTTTTCATGAATTCGTGGTCTGATTGTGTTCATAGCGCTGTATATCAGTTTGCGGTAAGGACAATGTCAATGACATCAAATAAGATTCAGCATTTTCACATTGATCAGAAGATTAAATCTGAAATACTTGAAAAAATTTCTTTGTTTAAAAATAAAAAAATAATGATTATCGGCGATGTGGGTGTGGATGAATATATTATGGGAGCAGTTAAGCGGATCAGTCCCGAAGCTCCCGTGCCTGTTTTAGAAGTCACCGAAGAAGATAAACGTTTAGGTTTGGCTTCAAACGTCGCACAAAATGTCGCAAGCCTGGGTGGCGAAGCGATTTTAATTTCAGTGATCGGTGCTGACAGTGGCTCTGAAACGTTAAAGCATTTATTACAAAAATCGAAAGTCAGTTCAGAATTTTTAATCACAGATGTAACAAGGCCTACAACTCGAAAAACTCGTATTATGACGGGGCATCACCATTTGGTGCGTGTGGATCATGAGATCCGAAAAAATTTATCTGCTGAAACTGAACAGAAAATTATTTCACAAATTGAAAAAAATATTTCTGTGGCTGATTGTGTGATTATCGAAGATTATGCAAAGGGTATTTTTTCTTTGGGTTTGGTTGAAAAAATTGTTCAATTGTGTAAGGCACAAAAAAAATATTTAATGGTTGATCCTCATCAAACAAAATTTGCCGAATTTTACAAAGGCGTTGATTTGATCAAACCCAATTACAATGAAGCGTTGGCTTTAACGAATATTCAAGAAGACGACATTGAAAATCCATCTGAACGTGTTTGGGCCGTTGGTCGTCAGTTGCAAAAAATGACGGGCGCATCAGACGTCGTATTGACGCAAGGTAAAGAAGGCATGGCTATTTTTACCAAAGACGAACAGGTCGTTCAGGTGCCCACATTTGCAAAAAAAGTTTTTGATGTGACGGGTGCTGGTGACACGGTGATTGCGGCTTTGGCTTTAGGGGTTTCTTCGGGATTACCATTGGCTCAAGCCTGTGTTTTGGCGAATTACGCCGCCGGCATTGTTGTGGCCAAGGTGGGGTGTGTGCCTTGTGAAATTCAAGAGCTTAAAATTGAAATTGGTACATTATAATTGTTAGATAACTGCTAAAAACTAAAAAAAGGTTGTGTTTTTCGGGCCTTTTTTTTATACAAAGAGCGAATCAGAAATAAGCGATATAAGTTAAACGCTGTAATAAGCAAATAAGGAGTTGGCCTATGACGCCGATGGAAGCAAACGTAACACCTACGTCTAAAGTAAATCATTTCGCAAATCATGCAATAACTGATCAAAAAACGACTGAGCAAAAAACGACTGAGCAAACGCTACTACCTCAAAATTTCTATTCATTCACTCTTGAAACTTTACAAGAATATTTCAAAAAATTTGGTAAAGAAAAATTTCGTGCTCAGCAAGTTTATAAATGGGTATATGAAATGCGCATCACTGATATCGATCAGATGACAAATTTATCCAAAGATTTCAGATCTGAATTAAAAAAATTATTAACATTCGAATTACCGCCGGTGATTAAACATTTGATCAGTGTTGATGGCACACAGAAATTTTTATTTGACGTGCGCGATGGTAATTCGGTCGAAGCTGTTATTATTCCGTCCGATGATCGTTTAACTTTGTGTTTGTCGTCTGAAATCGGTTGCAACATGGCTTGCCATTTCTGTTACACCGGAAAACAAAAATTAAAACGCAGATTAACCGCTGACGAAATCGTCGGGCAATTTATGCAAGTTCATGATTCGCTGAATCGTGCGGGTCAGGGTCAGCGTATTTCAAATATCGTATTCATGGGTATGGGCGAACCGTTGGATAATTCGGACGAAGTCTTTAAATCCATTGATGTGTTTCACGCACAAATGGGAATTAATTTGTCGTTGAAAAAAATTACGGTTTCAACATCAGGCTTAGTTCCTGAAATGTACAAAGTGGCCCAAGCCAAAGTTCGCTTGGCTGTCAGTCTGAACGGATATAATAATGACGTCAGATCAGAAGTCATGCCGATCAATAAAAAATATCCGCTGGCAGATTTATTAGATGAATGTAAACGCTATCACCGCGCAACGGGTGAGAAAATTACGATGGAATACGTTTTATTAGCCGGAGTCACAGATCAAATTGATCACGCCAGACAATTAGTAAAATTATTAAAAGACGTTCCATGTAAAATAAATTTGATTCCTTTTAACGAACATCCGGGTGCGGGATTTACTCGCCCAAGTGATGAAACGGTTCAAGCTTTTCACACAGAATGTATGAATTTAGGGGCGCAAGTTTTATTACGACGCACAATGGGTCGTGATATTTTTGCAGCTTGCGGTCAGCTGTCGACCAAAGTGGGCCGTACTGAGGAAACAATGGATATTTCAAATTCAAAAATCGGAGGAAACAATGTCAGAAGTTTTAGTGGTCGGTAGTCT
>JAYTMM010000041.1:0-3378 GCA_043728555.1 Pseudobdellovibrionaceae bacterium | reverse complement strand
CCAATTTTAATTTCACATTTTTCAGTACGCGGGTTGATGATGTCGACAATTTTTAGTGCGACTTTAAATATGTCGTGTTTATTATTTTGTTATCAAATTTTTATTTCTGAATTTGAATATGGCGCATTTATTTTTAATGTTTTTAAATTTTGTGTTGTAGGCATTGCAGTGTATTTTTCTGCGCTCAGTTTTTATGTGGTGAGCGAGTATTTACCGTCAGGATTTTTTGGTTTGCTATCTGGTTTACTGGTTGCGGCTGTCATTTCTTTGATCGTGTTTGTTATAGCTGCACAGGTTTTGAAAATTTCTGAGATTCAAAACCTGTTGCGTCGCTTTGTGAAAAAATAATCTATTTAGCTTCCTTTAAACCCTGATACGTATCAAAAATCTTTTGTTGTTTTTCGCTTTCAGCAGACCAACGTTTGACTTCGATTTCGTAGCCCTTCTGTTTGTTCTTCCAGTTTGTTTCATCGCTTGCAAGTCCACGTAGGGCTTGAATGGTTTTTCCTTCTTGGGCACGTAATTCAGTTTCGCGACCTTTCCATGCTTTTTTCTCGTCGCCGTTGATACTTAATTGTGATTGGTAATCGGCGATTAAAGCATTACGTTGTTCTTGGTTTTGTTTAATTTGTGCTGCTAACTTTTCAAGTTGATCGAGTTGTTTAGTTTCAACAGCCAGCTTTTCTTTTTCAGCGGTGATCAGCTGATTGATTTCGCGTTCTTGAAGAATAACTTTTTTAAGGGATTCATTATTCTGTACGATTTCGCCACTGACAGATTCTTTTTGTTTTGCGACAGTTGTTTTGGCCTTGGTGATTTCTGCAATATTTCCGTTAACTGTATTTAAATTTTTATCGTATTCAACTTTGTTCAATTTTGAATTTTCAACATTGGTTTTAATTTTATCGAAACCATCTGCTGTTTTATAGGGTTCAGCAAATGCTGTGTATGACGAAAGTGCAATTGTCAGTAGAGTTGCTATAGTTAAGATATTTTTTGTTTTCATTTTTTAGTCCTTTATTTTTTTAATATTTTTAGTTTTAAATTGAGTTCGTATTAGTTTCCGTTAGCCGCAACTTCTTCAGCAGGGCAAACATTTTTTAAAGCAGATCTGTAGTGACCGATTTCATCTTCCCAGACTTCGCCTTTGTGTTTCCATTCATAGCTGTCTTTTTCAGTAGGCGTGATGTTCGCCGGAGCACGGTCTTGAATTTGACCGCCAGCCATTTGGTAACGTAAATGTTCGCCAGCACCTGAATAAATTTCGTAAGCTAAGACTTCTTTTTGATCAATCAGATTGCCCAGGCTTGCTGTGAATTGTTGATAACGATTTTTTAAACTGTTTGAAGCTTTTAAGCGTAAGGCTGATTCTTCGATTTGTAATCTGGCTACAGCGGCTTCGCGCATTTTTTTAATACCTGTACGTGCGCGGGCATAAATGACTTCTTCAACTCCGACGGCTAAAAATTTTTTTTCTAAATCAGCTGTATTTTTTTGACCTTCACGTTTTGCTGCTGACAAGGCATTTTTTGCTTTTAACATTTCTAATCTGGCAACGCGTTCTTTGCGAATCAAATCAATCGTGATTTTATTAAAACGCGAATTTTCGTCTTCGTAATTATTAATTTGTTTTTGCACAGACATATAAGTCGGGTGACGAGCCAATTCGACAATAAAGGCACGGGGAACTCCGTCGATTTCCTCAAGGTTTGTATTTTTCATCCACAGTTTCACAAGATCGTAATATTTAATACTTTCTTTGTTTGCAGATTGAAAGTTTTTAAGTTTGTCATTAATTGATGTGTATTTTTTCTTTAAATCATCAAGAACGCTTAAGCCATCGCCGTATTGGCACAGATTTAAATAGCCGACTGTACGTACGATGTATGTTTCTGGCGAATATGCTTTTTTGAAAAAATCAGTGTGCATGCTGAACATGTTGCCTGCAGCACCTTCGTAATCACCCGCAAGAACTTGTGTCCAAGCTTGTTCGACCATGCCTTGCAACCATTGACCACTGGATTTATCAATATTTAAATAATTTTTATAAGCTGATTTATAATCACCTTTTTGAAAATACAAACGACCTAACGTCAACGCAGATAAATTTCTGACTTGATCTTTTTTCTTGGATTCAACCAAAGGCCATAAACCTTCTAGATCTGAAATCGCAGCATCGACTTGACCTTGACGATAATTAAAAATACTTTTTAATAAAAGTGCTTCGGGGTATTCAGGAGCTGTCATAGGAATTGCAGTTAATGCACTTTCAAATTCGCCAAGATTGCCTTTTTCAGAATAATATTTTGCACGTTTTAATAAATAAGCCGTATTGATTGAAGTATCAATTTCAAAAGCTTCCGCTAAAGGATCAATCAGGCCAATATCTGAAATTTCAAGATCAGAAATATTTTTAATCAAACTTTCAACAGCCATTTTTTTTAATGTATTGTCTTTGGTTTCATTTGTGACTTGAATCATTTTTTGTCTGAATTCAGTTCCCAATTTTTGGGCACGCGCAGTTTCAGCGTAGTGAAACATGGCTTGTGCGCGGTGTTGTGGAACATCCATCAATTCAACAAACAGCGACATCGCTAGATCATACTTTTGTTGGTATTCTAAGAAAATCAAAGCCTGCAACATTTTAAATTCTTCGGGTTTAATTTCAACCAGATTTTGTGTTTCAGGTTTTGATTCAGTGATTAACGGATCGGGGACAATTGCCAATTGCGCAACGACCGGAACTTTTGTTAACACGTCAGGAGTTGTTAATTTTTTCGCTGCAACATCGACTTTGTTTAGGTTGAGTTCCATCGGAATTTCAACTGTCGCTGGGGATGTTTTTTTTCTGAGCTCAGAAATTTTTAATTTATTTTTTTCTGGAATTTGCACTTCGAAGCGATCGGCTTCGATCTGTTTTTCTTCGCCGATATCCAGTTGTGGAATATTTTTTACGCGAACAACTTCAGAACCTTGTTTTTGCACCATTTCAAAAACGGGCACACCGGCTTGGCGGTATTTTAAATCAGAAGCTGGTTTTCGACCTTGATTTTTGATTTTCAAAACTGTGACGGCTGTTGCTGCTGTTTGTGCAAATGCAGATTGCGTGCAAAAAAGAAGTGAAGTGGTTACAATGAGCGCTCTATTGAGCGTTAGAAATTTTTTATTTTTTGTGTTGTTACTCATCTTTTTTCATATTTACTTCATCCTTAATTTGAAAGAGTGCATTTTAATTCAAAAACTATATTAAAATTAATTCGTAAACAGTGTTAAGCCTAGTATAATTGTTGTGTCGTTGGACGATTTAGTTTGTTCGGGGCGGGCGCTTTGATCACCAGCGACGCCGACATCATATTGTTTTACTTTTTGCGAATAGAA
>JAYTMM010000040.1:0-21384 GCA_043728555.1 Pseudobdellovibrionaceae bacterium | reverse complement strand
AACATGAATTTTAAATTTCTGATTCCAAACCAACTTATTTTTTCGCCATCAATTAATTCGCCAGAAAAACCACACGATTTAATTTTTTCAATATTTTTTTCAAACGGATAGGGCTCTGTTGAAAATAAACAGTACCTTTGCAGGAGCTCCTCCTCAGAAATTTCAAAATATTTTTTTACGTTCATTTCAAGTTTATAGCCAAAACAAGACATTGTATCTCCGATAAACGTCTCCGTCGAGACGCACATCCACGGATTTTTCCAGATCACATAACTTATATTCTTTGTATTTTCTTTACTCAGTTTGTAAGTCAATTTTTTACTATTACGAACCTGTTTGTAAAGGTCGGCATATTCTAATAATTTTTTATTTTTTAAAACATCTGCCATTTTTTCAAGTTCCAAAATACAGGTCTCAATCGATGTTACTTGTGTTGCCATCCATTTTAATCCATAGCTATCCAGCTGCTGAACGATATCTAAAGTATTTTCTTGTTTATCTAAAATAATTAAATCAGATTTTAATAAAATTATTTTTTCGATATCAATATTTTTTGTGCCTCCGACGACAGCAATGTTTTTAACCGCCCAATCTGGGTGAATACAAAATCTGGTTCGACCAATAACGTCGACACCGGCCTCAATTAAAGTTTCAGTCCATGACGGAACTAAACATACAACTCGCATATCAGCCTATTGTGTCAATCGAACAAAACTTGAGTCAATGATTAAACCCCATGTATATTTCTGATCATGACTACAAATACACACATGGAAAACTATTCGCCGCTCAGAGAAAAGCCGACAACACAAAAATTTAAAAAAGATGATATCTTGGTCCTGTTCGGAGAACTTTTTAATCGTGGTTACGCCAACGGACTGGTCGAAGAAGCCGAATCATGTGGAATGACTGTCATCCGAGCCACTGTCGGGCGCAGAGATGAGAATCAAAATTTACGTGCATTGAATGCCGAAGAGTCTGAATTAATTCCTAAACCATTTATTAATATTCCGCTGGAGGCAGGCTTTGATCTTGAAAAAGATTCCGCTGGCCTTACACCGAATGATTATTTAAAATCTGTGAAACTCAGTGAATGGCAAAATGCATTTGTTCCAGAAAAAGCATTGAATGAATCTCAAGCTGCTGGTCAAGCCAGATTTACAAAGCAAACTGCAGATTTTATTTCTGAAGTTCAAAAATACGCAAAGCCAAATTCACACGTACATTTCGCACATTTAATGGCCGGCGGAGTTCCGCGCACAAAAATTGTTATGCCGTTAATGAATCGTGTATTTAAAGGCGTTGGCGACCGTCATCTGTCGTCAACAACGTTTTGGAATTCAAAAATTGGCAGTTATTTAAAAAGAAATTTTTCAGAAGTTACTGCAAACACATTCAATATTCTTATCCAAGAATCCACTAATTTTCGCGAAGATATGAAAAAACAAAATACCACGGTCAGCTATGTGGCCTATGGTTATCATGGGACAGAAATAATTATAGAAAATAATTACAAATGGCAGTCTTACGCCCCGTACATTCAAGGCTGGGCCAAAATTGAATTGGAAAATTTCGCAAAAGACTGGTCAAGCAAAGGCGTTAACGCGTGTGTGTACAACTGCCCCGAAATTTTAACAAATTCCAGTTCGCTATTTCAAGGACTTGAAATTCCGCTTTATAATTTGGTCAGATCATTACAAAAAGAAATTCCAAACCATCCGCTGACACAAAAAATGAAATCCGAATGTGAAAATGTTTTAAAAGATCCCACAGACCTTGAAAAAATATTTCAAATGGTTGATCAGCATATGATTTATTCTGAAAAAATAGGAACCAGCCAATATCTGAATTGGCCACAACATTCAATCCAAGAACAGCTTGAACGTTCACTGAAATTATCAGATGACATCATTGCATTACATAAAGATGAAAAAAATATGATGAGTCCTCTATTAAGTGAAGTTATTTTTAAATCCTGTGGTTACGTGATGTTGCATGATGGATTTAAACCAAAAAATTCTGTCAGTTGGATTGGTCATGATATTGTGACGAAGTGCATACCTGGCGAGCCTAGCAAGTGTGTACCCGTATGAGTTCGCAAACAAATTCGTCGGCCATGAAAAAAATTGCAATCACCGGTGGCCCCTCTGGCGGAAAAACAACCTTGATTGACGCTTTAAAAAAAGAATTCGGCCAAAAAATTAAAATTGCCCCCGAAGCAGCCTCTATTTTGTATAAAGGTGGCTTTCCTCGTATTAAAAATTATTCAGGATATTTTCATGCGCAAAAGGCCATTTTAACCACACAAAATGAACTTGAACATTTGCTGATGGAAAATTTTCCCGAAAGATTATTAGTTTGTGATCGCGGATCACTGGATTCACTGGCCTACTGGCCAGATACAGAAGAGCATTTTTTTAAAACTATAAATTCAACCCGCGAACAAGAATTGTCTAAATACGAATGGATTCTGCATTTAGATACGGCCTTTGAAAATGATTATGATACTTCGAACCCGATCCGCACCGAAGATTTTCACGAGGCCTTGATGCTTAATGATAAAATTAAAAAAGCTTGGGATGGTCATCCCAAGCGCGTGATCTTAACAGCACAAAGTGATTTTTTTACGAAAATGCGAAAAGCGACAGATATTGTCGCCGAAATTTTATCTGGTAAATAATTTGATCAAACTATTTTTTATTTTGATAACCAAATAAAATCAGAACGTATGCCTTCATCTGCCGAAGGCTTAATGCTGTCTTGAATATCTTGGTCCGTCATTCCATCAGTATAAACCTGCGATACTGTCAAAATATCAATCGGTAAATTTTCTGCATTCAGGCGTGCTTTCAATCTGTAGGGTAAACCGCCGCCATACTGCACATGAAATTCGCCAACAATGATCACAAAGACTTGATCTGGATGTTGCTTTTGAAATTCAACCGTTTGCCAAGCCATTGTGTCGTCCCAAGCACTTTGCGCGACGAAATAATTTTCTAAACTTGCAACTGGCACGGGGTGCCCCATCGCTTGAAAAAAACGCTGACGATAACTGTCGCGGCCGATGGTAAAATCTGGTGGTAACAATTTTTTCTGATCCGATGTTAATGCATCAACACCCTGTTTTGAAATAATTTTTGTCACATCACGAGTTAAATTAATACCAAGTCCAAAATCGCCAAATAAAATTTCGTCTTTATAAAAATTAAAGTCGTATCCACCCCAGTTGATAATTTTTAAAAAAGCCGCTTCATCAATTTCACCCGACCGATATTGATTGATGAACATTTGGTCCGTGAAATTAAAAAATTCCATCCCGACAGACACTTTCAAGCCTTTGTTTTTAAGAGCATTTAAAAGTTCAACGTGTTGATCATGAACAGATTTTAACCCGTGCATTTCACCAACAACAATGACCGATCCCGGCTTTACGCGATCAACCAGCGATTGCAAATCTGACTGATTCTGAGTAGTTCCATCATAAATTTGAGCCTTGGCTAACGTAGAAAAGCTAAAAACAAGACCAAATGCGAATAAGAATGATAAAATTGAACTTTTTTTAAACATAAATACCTCAATTTATTTATATTACATTGACGAAGTGGTGTAAATCTTCTTATATAACTGTCTTACTTAATTTGTTATTTAACGAGGTTTATTATGGCTAAGAAAAAAGGTCGCATTATAGTTACTTTAGAATGTACTGAAGCAAAAGGCGCTGGAAAACCAGTTTCTCGCTACACGACAACTAAAAATAAAACAAAGACTCCAGGTCGTTTAGAAAAGAAAAAATATAATCCAAATATGCAAAAGCATACAGTTCATCGCGAAACAAAATAATAGTTACTTTGTAACCTTATTTAATTCTAAAGATGATACTGACGGATAAAGAAATTCTAAAAAATATGGAACAAGGGCTCATTAAAGTTGAGCCCTTTGATTTATCTAAACTCGGAACAAATTCTTACGATGTCCATTTGGGTAAAACGCTAGCGATGTATAACGATGATATCATCGATGCCAAAGCACATAATAAAATCACCACATTTGAAATTCCAGCCGAAGGTTATGTTTTATTACCTTCAAAATTCTATTTGGGCGTTACCGCCGAATACACAGAAACACATGCCCACGTGCCCTTCTTGGAAGGTAAATCCAGCGTTGGAAGACTTGGTATCGACATCCACGCTACAGCGGGTAAAGGCGATGTTGGTTTTTGTAACTATTGGACACTTGAAATTTCTGTTAAACAGCCCGTTCGTGTTTACCCATTAATGCCCATCGGACAATTGATTTATTTCGTCGTCCAAGGCGATATCGAAAATTATTATAATAAAAAATCATCAGCGAAATATAATACCAAAGCTGCGATTCCTGTCGAATCGATGATGTTCAAAAACAAATTTTAAGGCTTCGCCAAAGAATCGGCGATAAAATTAAAGATGATTCCCAAATCTAAACGATTCGATTGAATAACCCATTGCTTTTCATCATTAATAAAACCTAAAAACTTCAGCGTTTCAGACAAACCTTTTGGTGGACGTCCATATTTTAGCAAATAAATAAATACACCCGGCAACTGCGCATCTGTGATTTTGTTACCGTTAGGAATTGTCTTTAGCATTTCTTTAATCGTTCTTTTGAACACGGGATACGCCAACATGGCTTCGTCTTTAGTTAACGTACCGTCACGATCTTTGTCGTATTTGGCAAATAAAATTTCAAGATACTGTACAACATGCGGAAACAAATTCGCATCAGCAAAATAAACAACTTGTTTGGCATTCGGAACATGACCTGCCGCCTTTAACAAACTGAGATAATATTTTTTATTTTGATCTGCGGTGAATTGTTTTTTCATGTTAAAAAATTCTGGCAAAGATTCAAATCCGGCAGATGTATTAAAATAAAAATTTAATAAACAATCTTCATAAATCGCAGTTTCACTTGTGACAGGGTCATTTTGTGGCGGCAAGCAGGCTTGCACTGCTCCGTTCTGTAATGATTTTGCACGCTTAAGTCCAGAAAAAATATGCATCATCAAATCCGTCAGCTCTTCATAGTTAGCCAACTGGTCACCATTTGCATGAGCCACAAACAAATTCGCTTCACGAAATCTTGATGAAATAAATGTTGTGTTCGTTGGCGAAATTAAATCTAGTTCAAAAATCAAAGGCTTGATGGCTTCAAAAAAACTTTCAGCTTCGGGCAATGTGATTCCATTTAATAACTGCACACTGTCGCCATCAGTACTTAATGAACGAATTAAAATTCGCGACAACGTTCTAGAAAATTGAATTTCTTGCAAATCAGTCAGTGCGTACAAATTGCCATCAAAAATTTTCAAATATTTATTTGTATCTAAAGCCATCGTCACAGGGCTTGAAACTACGCGTATTAATTCTGTGAGTGATTTTAACTGAATTGGTGACACACCAGCTTTAACAATTTGATCTATACGTTGCGCAATTTCTAACTGACCAAGCAGCACATCTGATTTAAATATGGCGAAGACATCATGATTTGATTGTATGTAAATATTTAGCTCAGTTGATAACACATCCAGCGCTTCAAGATTAAATCCTTGCAAAACTAAACCCTGCAAACGATGTTCTGGCTGAACCAATATTTTTGACCAAAGCACGTTTAAAACTGCCTGCAAACCTGTTGATCCAATATCTGAATGAAATAAATCTTCATGCTTTAATGTTTCAAATAGATTCTGAATTTCTGCGTCAACGATGACGTGGCTCGGTTTGAATTTTAAAATATTTTGAAGCGTATTTTTTACTTTTGGTAAAATATTTTGAAGTGCTAAATAAAACGCATCGTCATTTGGTGTATATATTTTAATATAGTTTTTATATTCAAGATAATGAAAGAACGTAGCCGAACCTGCTTGTATAACCTGTTTAAAATCAGCATTCGTCATTTCGTAACCTTCGTTACCAGTCATGACGTATTTTACGGATACTGCGAAATTAAAGAGTTGATCAAAATTTTTCGGCAAATCAAACCCAGGCAAAAGTTTGTTACTCTGCAAGCTTGTAAATAATAATTTCAACGAAGAAAAACTGTATTCACCATCAAAAATTTGAACCAAATTGATAACACTTGAATTGAATTCTGATTCGAATTTATTAAAATCTGAATATGACTGTGACCATACAATATTTTGCAAATTCATATCTTTAAATATACGCGATATTTTCTGAAATTCCGAAAACAGAACTGGCAATTTATTTTTAATTAAAATCAAGTCTGAGGCCGTCCAACGATCAGCGTTTGTTAAATTTTTGCCAATCAAAGCGACTTTAATATCTGAAAAACTTTGCACAAGATCATGATCGATTGTTTGATCTGTAAAAATAGGTAGTAAACTTGAAATCAGATCGTAGACCTGTTGATTTGAAAGTACTGGTTTTTTTTGCGCCTCTAAAAGCGATGAGATCAAATCAAAAATATCTGCTGTTATTTTTTCATAGACGACCCAGCGTTGTTCTTTTTGATCGGCTGCGAGCGGCTTTAAAAAGTAACTGATCCGCAACATTTGAAAAAGCATTTCATGCATGCTTTTAGAAATTTTTGACCATTCACCAGATTTAATTTCGGTGCCTTCACCCACCAGATTTTTTTTAAAACTAATTAGAAATGGGCGCGCTTTTTCTATTTTCTCGATTGTTTTGCCTTCTGATTTTGAAAAAATAGCTAATTCTTTGATTAAATTTAAAAAGTGATCAGTTTCATATTTTTGTCCAGACTTTGAAAATTCACTTGATAGTATCTGAAAAAAATGTGCTGAGTTTTTCTTGGCAGCTAAAAATCTTTCTTCTTTCTCTGTATCAGTTAAATCTGAAAAATCCCATTTGCCCGAAACGATTTTCATTTCAAAATTTAATTTTACAATTTCAGGACGCAATCTATCTATCATTAATGAAAATTGCTCAATATCTTTTTTGTAAAAAACTGACTTTGATCCGCCGACCAAAACCAATTTCAAATGCATAATTTCAGCTAAAAATTCTGGTTTGAATTCGTACTGTCCTTTTAAAAAATTGGTCTCAATAAAATAGGCCAGTTCTTCAGGTGCAAAAAAATCACGATTTGCACCATTTACATTATTTTTAAAAGCTATTAAGACTTGTGAAATACATTTAAATGAATTATCGACTTCTCGATCTGTCGCCGCACCGTCAAAAAATAATTTAAGCGTCGATATTGATTGATTCAAACATTTCGTATTTTTGAGCTCAACAACCTCAAGCTTCGGAACAGGCTCACCAAGCTTTAACCCGCATGACGTCAGACCAAACACTGTGATCAGTAATACATTAAAAAAAACAATCAACTTAGAAAACATATTCCAAGCCTCCATAAACACGGTCATTCGCCTGAAACTGCTGCAAGAAACCATAATCTTCTGCTTTTTGTTCTTCCGTGCCTAAAACATCAAAACCCAAATTTGCATTTAAAGTTTTAAGAGCTGGTATATGAATTTGAGCTGACAAGAGTGTTCCTTTTTGTTCACGATCGTAAAGCCATTTGATATCAGCTTGAGCCATTCGACCCGAAACTAAAAATACATCCGTGCGCACGTAAAACTGCACTGGTTTTTTGTATTGCAGTCGATTTTTAGAAAACGTAAATATATTTTCAGTACCATCATCATTGATATCAGTTATTTCTCCACCAGAAAATTCAGCTGCGCCGAAGCCAATCAAAATTGATTTGGTTTTGTAAGCAGGTAATTTGTATTCGGCAACGATTGAATAGCCATTGATCGGTTGTAAATTTTGAATTGAATAAAAAGATTGGGCCGTTTTATTTTCTGGGCGATCCGAAATATATGATATAGCCATTTTAAAATTTGCATTTTGATAACGTAAATCTGTTGTAACCAGATCATCATAAATCACATTCGGAATCAAATTGACCTTGCCGACGACATCTAAATCCGCAAATGTTTCTCGCTCCAAAATGGGTTCATTCATTGGTCGCTTTGAGAATGTTGAAATTAAATGTAATTGCTGATCCTTTTGCCCAATTCGAATTTGCGCCAATGCACCTGGCGTAAAGATCAGTTTTGAAACTTCGTCATATTTGACTGAATAAATAATTTCTTTATTCGAATCATTAAAAGCAAATTGTGCTGGTGGCTTTTTAACCCAACGATTAGAACCTTCAATTTTGCCATTAATTTCTTTAACACTTGGCCCTTGATTTGGTAAGTACACAGGTAAAAACCCCAACTGGATGCCCCACATTTTTGAATCAATCCCTTGGTGAAAGCCTGTCAAACCTTGCTGCTGATATGTGACAAAGTCCTGTGTTAAAGTAGGATTCATTAGACCCAAATTAAACATCTGATCAATACGACTGGACTCAATAATTTTTCGGCCGACAATGTAGGTTTGGTTCACATGTAGATTCTGATTTGCTGAGCTATTGTCTGATTGTTTAAACTGATAATATAATTCAGGTACAGCCCCGTACAAAAACTGTTTTTTTGCGTACCCGCCAAAGATAAAATGTGTCTGTATTTTTTGATTATTTTTTTCGTACGCATATTTGTGCTGGAGCTGATAAATTTGCTCAGAAGCTTCGGCCACCTCAGAGGATTCAAAGTAAGCTTGTCCCATTAGACTGACATTTAATTCATGATTGGATTTTTTTGCATCGACTGTAATGTCTGATATATTTACTTGTGTTTTTTGCGTTGGATATGACAAAAGCTGAGTTCTCGTTGCGCTTTGTTCATCAGCGAAAACTGAAACACTTATCAAAATTGATAGTAGACTGATCCCAAATTGCGTCATGGGTTCGATACTAAATCGACCCCCATTTAGAATCAATGAAATGGTGCAATAAGACGATTTTTGGTGAGCCATTTGAAAAAACTTCATCTATGATAACAGTCAACCAAAGGACCACTTTCATGACAACACATAAAACTGAATCTAAGACTATCCATAAATATTTAGAAAATATGTGGCACGATTACTGCCTTATGAATCCGGAAGCTTTTTCGATTTATAAACTGTTGAGCCAATCTGGCGAAACAATCCAAAATGATCATATCGCATTAAGAACATTTAAACATCCTCGTTTGGGCATACAGTCAATGGCAAAACATTTTATTAAATATGGCTATTCTGTAGCTGGCGAATATTTTTTTGTTGAAAAAAAATTGTACGCACAGCACTTTGAACACGCCGACAAATCTTTGCCAAAAATTTTTATTTCTGAATTAGAAATTGAAAAAACGTCGCCCTATATTCAAGAAATTATTTCTAGTCTTATCAACCAAATTGATACTCAAATGATGGATTCCGAAGACTTTGTTTACGGCGGAAAACTGTGGACAATTAATTATCAGACGTACCAAAAATTAGCTGCTGAAAGCGAATATGCCAGTTGGTTATATGCTTATGGATTCAGACCAAATCATTTCACAGTCAGTATCAATCATTTAAAAAATTTCAAAGACATCGCAAAATTAAATGCCTTTATTAAAGAGCGTGGTTACAAATTAAATGCATCGGGCGGAGAAGTTAAGGGCACACCTGACCAACTGCTTGAGCAAAGTTCAACAATGGCCAGCGAAACAGTCGTGCAATTTGGTGACGGCATGTATTCGATCCCTGCCTGCTATTATGAATTTGCAAAACGATACCCAATGGCAAATGGCGAACTGTATCAAGGATTCATCGCAAAATCGGCGGATAAAATTTTTGAAAGTACAAATAAACAGTCTTAATTACATAGTATCGAATTAAAAACTTTGGCATTTGACAACAGCTGCTTTTTTATTAGAAATTTAGCTTCAAACAAGCTAATTTTCTGAAAAAAACAAAGGAGTTTTTATGAATATTATAAATCTAATTTTTTCGTCATTGATTGGCCTAACGGCAGGATCTTCAGCTGTTAAAACAGTTGAATCGGTCGATATCAATAAATATCAAGGTCAGTGGTTTGAAATTGCGGCGATCCCACAGTCTTTTCAAAAAAAATGCGTCAAAAACACAAGCGCAAATTATTCAATCGAAAAATCAACTGGCTATGTTGTTGTTTTAAATATTTGTACCGAAGCTGATGGAAACATCAAAAAAGCTGACGGTCGCGCGCGTATCGAAGATACAAAATCTAATGCTAAATTAAAAGTAACATTCGTAAAATTGGGCGGATGGATTTTTTCATTCGGTGGTGATTACTGGATTTTAGGTTTAGAGAAAAATTATCAATGGGTTGTTGTTGGCGACCCTTCGACAAATTACGGATGGATTTTGGCTCGCAAGCCTTCGATGAATTTGGCTGATCTTAAATTAGCTCATGCCGATTTAAAAGCGAATGGTTATGACACATGTAAATTATTAACTTCGATTCAAGATGGCGGATTACAAAAACGCACTCCGCTTTGTGAAGTCGTCAAATAATAAAATTATATTTAAATTTTAAATACAATTAGACTCTATTTTCAAATCGCATAAATTATATTTATGCGATTTTTTTTATGATGTTGTTGTATGTTTCTTTCTCGGATTCTTGCTGCCAAAGAGGTTGCGCTTGCAGAAATATTTTAACAATATCATTATCAAACTGTGTTCCTGCACATCGTTTTAATTCGGCAAAAATAATTTCATTTGGTAAACCTTTGCGATAAGCACGGTCTTCGCCCATTGCATCGAACGTATCCACTGTTAAAATGATTCGAGAAATCAAAGGAATCTCATCGCCCATTTTTTTATCGGGATAGCCTTCACCGTCAAGGCGTTCGTGATGACCACGAATTGCCGGTAGCATTTGCGCAAAGAACGGATGCATTGCTAATGGCTTTACAATAGTTTCACTTAATACAGAATGACTTTTCATAATGTCATATTCGATAGGCTCAAGACGCCCCGGTTTTAATAAAATTTCTTTATCAATACCGATTTTTCCGATGTCGTGAAGCATTCCCGAAAATTCAGCCAATTTTTGTTGATATTCATTCAAACCCATATCACGGGATAATTTGCGCGAGTATTCACCGACACGCAGACAATGTTCATAGGTTGTCGGTTCGACGGCCTTCAGAGTTTCAAGCAAAGCTCGAACGGATTCATAGGCCCAATTTGGAATATTACCCCAATTTGATTGTGATGACATGAATTTTTCCCCTTAGATTTTTATCGGTATTTAACAGGCAGGGCTTAAGTCTTTATTATAACTATTTTGACAAATACTCTGACTACGTCTCAGAATAAGACAATGAAAACACATCTATTTTTAATATCGTTTATATTCGTATTAGGTTCGCCGATGTTCGCAACGCAAATCACTGTTAAAAAAGTCAAAGGTCGACAAGCCATTGTTGAATCAAATATTCCGCTGGACGAAGGGCAAACTTACGAATTACAAAAAGATCAAATCGCCGTTGATGTGAATTTTTCGCCGACGCAACAACGAAAAAATTCATTTCAATTCGGGGCAGAATTACAGTCTGTGAATGGTTCAAGTGTACAAGACAATCGAATCAGTATAGCTGCAAGATATGGTTGGAATTTTGAAATTTTTGAATTTGGTCCGATGATCACGTATCAAAGTGTTGATTTGGGAGCCGGAACGGACAGTGATTTTTCTGGTGGTGGATATTTTGATTATAATTTACAAAAAAATAGAGCTCCACAAATGTTTTTATGGGGCCCAACGGTCAGTACAGAATTCGGAGCGAAACAATTTAAATCCGGCGCAAGTGCAAATTTGATGACTGTTGATCCGGGTGTGTTTGTGTCTTGGTTTTTTGCCAACTCGTCAGCAGCTTTGCGCGCTGAAGCCGTTTATCATTATCAAAAAATTACAACCACGACAACAGACACAATGCTCTCTGGTTTTAAATCGAAAGCCTATTTAGTTTTTTATTTTTAGTCACCGTACATTCAATATATTCGTCGACATATTTAAAAAAAAAGCCCAACTGAATGAACAGTTGGTCTTTTTTTGAATCTAATTATTTTTTAAATTACCATTTAATATCAGAAACTTTGTATCCCATTTTTTCGATAGCACCTTTGTACATTCCTTTAACAAACGCTTGTGCTTGGTCGGGTTTCAAACCCAATGCTGTTGCAGAACGATTTGTTAATTCACGCGCACCCGTCATGTCACCAGTTTGAAAATCTTTGAAAGCAGCTAAGGCTTCGTTAAATTGAACACCGAAAACTGTTTTAAAAGTTTTGTCCATATCTTGAGTCGTTACTTTTCCGCGCTCAGCACCCATCACAGCCCAAGAATTTAATGCCGAAGCCACAGCAACTGCTTTTGATGATGATAAACCGTATTGCTTAACTAATTTGTCAGCTCCGGCTTTAATTAAAGCTTTATTTTTATCTGACTTAATCGTTAATGAATCAACATTTGAAGATTTACCAGCATTTTTATTATTGATCGCTTGACCAAAATTTGAAGCACTTGTGTTTGCGCTGTAAAGAACTCCGTTTTTACCAAACCAATATGTTTTACTTGAAACGTTTTCCCAGAAAAATCCAGTTGAACCAACTCCGATTGTTGAACCAGAGATGAAGCCTGCGAATTGACTTGGATTTGCATTATACTGAAAATTACCCAAATCATCATAAACTTGTGCGTGACCTGAAGAATCAAATTTAACATACCAAAGATCATCAGAGCCGTAACCCTGAGAATCATACGTAGGATCTGCAGAAACAGTGATACGCTGACCCGTCGAACGCGAAAAAGTACAACCGGGAGTTGGCTCTGATGTCATACAAACATCACCGAAAACTGTTTCATACGGATATTTCACAATATCTGGAGCGCTCGGAGCTGTCGCTGGAGAGGTTGATCCGCCACCACCACCACCACCACAAGCAGAAAGAATTGTTATCGTTAATACGCTAGCTGCGATTTTTAATACTGAAAGTGTTTTCATATTTTCCCCTATTTAATGTTTTTGTTACTTGTTTAACTTAATAATACTTTAATAATTAATATCTTAATTTAATTCTTAACATCTGAGTGCCACAGTCGAAATCCATCGCGTAGTCTGAACCCAAAAATACTGGATAATCTAAAGCTTTACATCCTTGTGGGGATTTCAACCTTAAGCGCGCTGGTGACACCATTTGTTGTACAGATCCATCCCTTGCAAAAATCGGTACCAACATTTTGACACCACGATTCAATCCGCTACCCTCCGTTGTAAATAATGCAGGGGATTTTTCAGCTTGAACTACATTTGTGCTTAGATTCTGTGAAGCAATCGTCACTGGAAACTGTAAATCAGCGACCAAATTGTCACCAATGAATGTGTATTTGTTCAAACTGCTTCTGGCCACTGACGAGGCTCCTGCTGCTGAATTTAAATTGTGGTACTCGATTTCTGTGTTCGTAATAATAAAGACACCTTTTCGGTTTTGGCCTAAATAAACTGATCTGACTCTTAATGCTGCATCAAATATATTTCTTTCGGAACCGATCAACTGATCTGTCATTTTGTTATTTTTAAAATCGATCGTAGTTATTCGTTGTTTTTGATGAGCATCAAAACCAAACCAAAATGTTCCGCGAAATTCGTCTGATTCTGAATTTAAATTGTGGGCTTTGTCTTTACCCGTATCGACAAGGTTTCTGTAATTTTGAGCAACACTCAAATTTTCAATATTTTTTTCGTTCAATAATTTTTCATTTTGAATCCAGCCCATCGAAAACGTATTCAAATACGATGGTTTAATTTCAGAACCTAAATTTCTGGCAACAAGCACAGGAATGATTCCTGATTTTACCTGATTCAAGCTGGGCTGAATCAAATCAACAATTTTTGCGCCCACAGGATTTTGAATCTGCGCCAATTTGAAATTTTGATCTAAATAATAAAAATAAATATCTTGATCCAGTGTGGGCGCTTTGACTTCTGTTGTGTCATCAGTTGACCACAGGTCTGTGACATCAAAATTTTTAACAACGGGTTGACCTTGATTGACCCATGCTGGGCGTAATTCATGACCTACGCGAATCCATGTGTAATCACGTGGAATCAATGAACGCACATCATAAAAAGCTTCGTGACGTTTCAAATTCATATTTTGATCAAAAATATAAAAATGTAATGTGTAATCGCTAGAACCAAAATCGCGACCATCATCTTTGAATTCTTGCAGACCCAAAATATATTCAGAGACACCATCAAAATCGATATCCATACGAAGTCGACTTAATGGGTTTGTGCGGTTCACATTACCTTCGAATTTAATAAATTGAGATTTTTCAATTTTGTATTCAGATCCTATTTGTCTGGTTAAACCAATATTGAAACCACCTTTTTTGTCATCTTGGCTTAAGGAAAAATAATCACGATTCGAAAGTTGATTGTCATACACCTCATCGATCAAAAACATTTTCATACCACGTTCACGAACACCTGTGACGGGTATTTTTAAAATATCTGAATCTACAGAATCTTTTGTGAGGTTTAAGACAACTTCAGATTTCACAAAAAATTGTCTGTGCAATTTTCCGTCAATCATGATTTTAACTGAAAACTCAAGATCACTGGGCAGTCTGGATTGTGAAGGGTTCACAGTATCTTGAATTTTTAATTTCAAATCAAGGTTTCGCTCTTCACCGCTGTTCCATGTTTGCGTTGATCCTGATATTTTTGCAGACAAAATATTCGGGTATACAGATAATTTATAACGATTTTCAACAACAACAGAAATATTTTTATTTTGAATGCCTTTCCAGTAATTTTTTAATGGGAACGAAACGGCAAGGTCCGCAGTTTTTCTGTCCCATTGAATTTCTTGAATTTCTTTGTCAGCATTTAAAATCAACGGCTGGGGTACCATTTTCATTGAATTCGTCATATCCAATAAACCACCCGACATATCTTTGGTGTATTTTGAATTCGCAGAGACTGGAACACCCAATGTATTGATCGGGCCAACCAGCACTGGTAAATCTGTTTGTACAGGGCGCGAACCTAAAATTAAACGCGCGTAAATTTCTTGTGATGGAATTCCACGTGATAACATTTCTGCAATGACACCCGCAACATACGGCGATGCTTGTGAAGTTCCCGATAAAATTTCAACACCAAAAAAACCTGGCACACGTGCTGATCTGAATGTTTCAGGAACAGAAGAAATAATTGATGCCCCTGGCGCTGCTAGATCAACACCGAAACCATAATTTGAGAAACTCGAAATCGCACCATCCGGATTATGTGCTGCTACACAAATAACACCTTTGTACTGACAAGGACGAAGTAATGCAGAGGTTGAATCATTACCTGCAGCCGCAACAACTAATATTCCACGAGACTGTGCTTCTGCGATCGCTGCTCGCATAATTTCAGCGTCAGAGCCCGGTGGCCACCCTAAAGATAAATTGATGACATCAGCCTTTATCGTCATTGCGTAAATCATCGCACGAGCGATACGATCGGCCAGTGACGGATCCGTCGAACTGAAACCACCGCGAACGTCTTCTTTGGGTGATAAATCAAAATTACCGATGCTGAAAGGTTTCAGTGGTTGGTAATTAAAATGATCGGCTTGTTTGATCACTTGAATCGGTACAATTTCAATATTTTTTGAAACCGACGCGATAATACCAGCGACGTGTGTGCCGTGACCGATTTCGTCCTGAAAATCACCAGAGCCAATAATGTTATTTGGTGTTGTATCACCTAAGATACTCCACCCTGTGCAATCACCGGGGTATTCGTTACCATCATTATCAACTGTGCGATCAGCTGCCGCGCATTCTTTGATATTGTGATAAATTTGATTTTTAACTGAGGGATGCTGGATATCCACACCTGTATCGATCACTGCGACTCGAATTTTTTTACCAAGTTGTGGTGGCAACAAATGAATGTCTTGGCCTGTGCGGGCTTGCAATCTGTATGTTTGCATCGGATTCAAATCGAAAACTTGAGGCTGACCAGAATTTAAAAGTCCCCAAGAACTTTGAATTAATTTTTCGGTTTGAGAATTGATTTGCGAATAACTGATCGCCGAATATGAAAGAAGAAATTGAAATGGAATCAACACTAAGAATTTATTTTTTTTCATCTATTTCTCCGCGTAAGCGCAGAGCATAATGCAGATTTTGTTTTTTAGGTGAGAAAGCGTATGCTTTATGGAAGTGGTTGAAAAAAATGCCTAAGTGTCAAAAACATAGTAGGTAGAGATTTAAGTAGAGTGTCAAATTTTTTGACACTCTACTCTTCTTATTTTAAAAACTGGTTTGTGTGCGATCCAATTCAATCGACATAATTTTAGATTTTTCAGAAAGCACATTGATCAAACCATTTGAATAAGGATGTTTCTTTTCGGGTTCGCCCAGAACATTACTGACGAAAACACCTTGGTCACCGTCTTCGTCACCAGATCTGAAACCTGTGACTTCAACAAAAAATAAATAATTTTGACGTTCTAAAGTTTTCAAAATCACAGTGAGTGGAATTTTTTCTTCCAACACATACACCAATTCTGTCATTAAACGATTTTGCGTACGCAGATCATTTAATTTAATAGCTGTATCAAATTTTCTGGCTGTTGAAATAATTTTTTCAACCCACGGTTCTAAACATTCATAAATAGTTCCATTTAACCATGCCGCAGTGTTTGAATCACCCATTTCTGGATTTTTTGAACGGCGATTCATTTCACATTCGTTTTTATAAATCATCAAACCACGAGCTTCGTCGCCGTCACCGATCATGCTCATTAAATTATTATAGATCGCCTTGTCCTCGACTCTTGCCTTATGATTACCAATTTCACTGAGTTTTTGGAATAATCGACCTAAAAATTTGGCGCGGTCCACAGTTGCACCATGAACATCAGGCGTAACTAGTAATTGTTTTATCTTATCAAGCGCACCAGGCAACAAAGATAAGTTTGAAGTGACGCGGAAAAAATCAATTTTTTTAACTGATACGAAAACATCATCGGCAAATAATTTTTGACCTTCGTACTGAGTTCCTTTTAATTTATCTTGAACTTGATTTAAAATTTGATCTAAATTTTTCTTATTCAAGCTCCAACCGCCCCAAACATTTTGCACCAGACCGACCGATGGCAATGCTCCGACACGATTTTGAGTCAGCTCTGTATCCGTACGAACCATGCGCCATTGCGCTTTGCCAAAAGGCATCTGCGATGGATTCTGCAAATCTTGTGAAAACTGCGGTGCGCTGGATTGAAATTTATTTTTTAAAATTCCGTCAACGACTTCAAGTCCAAAACCTAAATAATCACGCCCGTTCAATTCACCTTTTTTATAGGTTACAACTTCGATGGGTGCATTGACCACAGTTGTACCGTCTGGTGATTTGACATCAGGTTTATAGATTTTTAATAAATGCTCTTCTTCCATTTGAGTACTGCGAAACCATAACAATTTGGTCAGAACCTGCGTCGTTTTAAAGCCGTGTTCGATTTCAAATTGCTGTTTTCTGAAATTTGTATATAGAAATTCTGTATTTGAATCGAAAATTAATGAACGTAATGCCGCAGCAACATTGCTGCCGAATTTTTTCTGAGCTTCAAATTTTTTCTGTAAATCTGGATTTTCATCTAATTTAATATCACCTTTTTCAACTTGTGCTGCGAAATCACCATTGTAATTTAAAATAAAGGCATCAGTTTTTAAATCCGTGTGTTTTGTTTCATGCTGAATTTTTAATAAATTAATAAAATAATTTGCATCCAACTGCACACTGAAAACTTTCATGTTTTGGTTTCGAATAAAAACTTGAAATCCCACGTCAGTTCTTGAAATTTGAACTTGGCGCATGATTACTTTACCGCCTGAGGCCGATAAAGTAATCGTTGGTTGATATGTACTTAATAATCCGACCAAACCATCTAACCCCAAATCTGTACCAGCTTTACCCATGACACTGACAGAATCAGTGATCGTGAAAACTTCACCAATTTTTAAGGCCGAAATAAAATTTGTTAATTTTCCGTCTTTTAATGGCGAAGCTAAATCATGCAGCTTTGATGGAACTAAAACATCACTCCATTTAATATTGCTGGTTTCTTTGATTGAATCTAATGGACGAACATGTGTGTAATCGCGATTATATCCTAAATTGGCGCCAAAATTATTTCTGATTCCACCTAATTCATCGATAATTTTAACAATACCAAGACCCACAGTCACTGATGCCGTATCAACTAACTGTACGGGTGCTGAACTGCCATAGAATGTTCCCGTTGTTACAATCCTAGAGGCATTAAAATTTAAACCGGCTTGGGCTCCTGTGACAGTTCCCAAAGGTTTAACTCCGTTCTTTGTTAATTCATAGCCTGTCAATTTTGAATCTAAAACTTTTGTTTGCATCAATTTTAATTTTTCAGATAATTTTGAAATCGCCACATCTAATACAGCCGATTGTGTTTTGATTTTCATGTAACGAAATAAATCTGCAGTTTCAAAAGGTGATTGGCGTTCACCGTGTGAAAAGCGCGGCGGATAATTGGGAATGTTTTCTAACATAACTTGGCCGTTAACGATATAACCGTCAGCTGATGAATATTTTAATTCAGGTAATGGCACTGACATCGAAACATTTTCAGTTTGATCATAAAAAGTATCCGTCATATTTTTTACACGACGTAAAAGTTTGGCCTTAACGAGCTGCTTTAATGATTCAGGATATTTTGCAGCATCAACAATTTCATTCCAGTCCGCATCTGATAATTGCAAAACACGATTTAGCATCCAACGAATATCAAATGAACTAATGCCATCATAATCTGTATTATAAATATAATTAATCATAGCCCAGCCATCGCGCACAAACACAGGTTGTGTTGATACCCTGTTTAAGCTTTCACCAAAATCAGCTAGTATATTTGGAACTAAAAGGCCGCGATAGGTTCTGTTTTGGCTGAAGTTCGCAACATCACTGATATCAGCTGGAGTTGCTCCGGCCATTAAACTTGGAATTTCTGAATTTTGTTTTTCAAGGTAAGCTCCGTGAATATACAAAGCCGTATCACCCGCCTCTGATAAAAATTGACGATGATTTGTGTCTGTCAAAAATGGCTCTGCCGATAAACATGAATCATTGACTGAGTTTTCGCTATTTCCGCAAAATGCATTATCAACAAATTGTTTTTTTTCTGCGGCCGATTTAAATTGGACTTTGATTTTTGAATAATACAGCGGTGATAACTGGTGATAACCTAATTTATTCAGCAAAGCGGCTCGCAACAAATGTGTATGGATAAAACCACCTAAACGTAAAATATAATTTTCATTCGAACCTTGAACAATCAATGAATATAGTAGCTGTTCACGGTTCGCCGACAAACCTTGAACAAACTGAACTGTTGCTGTCTCAGATTGAGGCATGCTTTGCTGTGATTTTAAATCAACCGCCGGATATTTTTTGTTTTGCCAATATTTGTTTTCTATTGGCTGAAGTTTTGACAGGTCAAACCCTTGTTGAAACAAATTTGTGATCTGTGCGAAAGAAAGTGGTTTTGAATCTTGATCCAGCAAATCGGCCGCTGGCTTCGTGAATGTTTTCAACGGTATGCGTACAGAATTGTCCTGAGCTTTTGCGAAACTTGCAAAGGCCATCAGCGCAATCAATCCCATATTGAAACATTTTTTTGAATTCATAGTTTACCTCTTTGAATAGAGGTATTGCGAAGCAGAGGCCAAAATACTAAAACAAATTATTTAAATCCATACTTAAAAACGAATTTTTTTGTGGTTTAATTTGGATCAAATCTGAAATCAATTGATCGCGTTTGATTTTAACATTCGACTCATCAGCATTTTCAAAGTCATGCGCCATAAATGCAAAATACGTGTTCCCAATGACTGATGATGAAACACCTGCCACATTCAACGTCGGAACATCAAACAATCGCCCCGTTTTTAAAACTATATTATTATTAAATGTAATATTTGATTCATATGTTCCGCTATCCACACCAGCTGTTAATAAAATATGACCTAAATTTAAATTGTTATTAACGGCTAAAATATCTAAGTATTTCAACGTTTTTAAAACAGACAGGCAGCTACCCAGATTGTCCTGTCGACGACCTGAAACTTCAGTCGACAACCCAGACCCAGTATAAATTTGCAATTCAGATTTAGGAATTTTCAAATCATTCCTTTGAAAATTTTCAAATTCCGAAGCTCCACCTAAAAATGTAAACAAACCGTCAGTGACGTAATTATTCGAAAATGTATTTAAATTTTTTAAATATTTTAACAAAATCGCAGAACTGATTTTCACAGTTTGAGTATAACCCAAAGTATTCATTTGCTGACGTGGTAAATACGAAATTTGTTCCACCGAAAACTGTTTCGGAACAGATTCGGGATTTTTTAAATTGGCCAGCGCGGTCTGAGTTTGTGCTCCCCAGTTTTTTGAATTTAAAATGATGTTTAAATTCTCTATAGTTTGATCGGTTGTCAAAGGCACATCGGTCAATTCAAGATGAGGATTTGACAAAACGGATAAATAAATTCGAGTGGTTTCGTCGATAACTAAATGCCTAATTTTGAAAACACCCTTTTTTTTAAGTTCGATCAATGCCAATAATATTTTTTCGATGTTTACAATAGGATCATAATTCGTTTCAAGAATGGCATCGAATGTGCCGTCGTTCGTAATTTTTTTAAGTTTCCAGATCATTTGAAATCTGTAATCGGGGCCTAATTTATTCAATGCCCAAGCACTTAAGAATATTTTTGAGACTGATGCCAGCGCATAGGGTTTTAAATCGCGATATCCGCTGTATGTATTTATGTCTCCACCCGTTGATTCACAGTATGAAATTGTCGGATCGTTTTTATACATTAAGTTTCTAGTGTTTGTTTGAGATCGAACAACTGTGCTGTCGATCACAACTGCTGATTGTGGTGAATCTGCGTCAGAATTCGAATTTGAACAGGCTGTGTTTAAAATTAGAATTGCAGAAATAAAATGAATTTGCAGAAGTATTTTAAACATGCATAGACAATACTGGTATTCTTTGAAATTAAATACTGTCAATTATTTGCTATGAAAAAGTTGCAGCATTATTTTGACTTTCTGACACTTTAAAACCAATATAGGCGCCATAACGTATTAAAGGATAAAATCATGTCTAGAGCCATCTATGAATTTACAGTCGACCAAATCAAAGATCACACCAAAGAAATTCGTGAATTATTTTTAACATTAAAAAATCAACCTGAATTTAAATTCAAAGCCGGTCAATTTGTGATGTTACATGTTCCAACAAAGACTGAAAAGCCAGCGCTTCGTGCTTATTCAATAGCTACAACAGAGCATGATACAAAAAAATTTCGTCTGATTTTTAAATTTGTTGAAAATGGTGCGGCTTCAAATTTTGTATGGGC
>JAYTMM010000039.1:0-9605 GCA_043728555.1 Pseudobdellovibrionaceae bacterium | reverse complement strand
TGCAATCGTCGAAGGCGCATTGGTTGGTTTTAGAGTCCATGTTAAATATTATTATCAATGATAACATCGATTTTTCATTGGGCGTGGCACAGAACGCAGATACCGAAAGCCTGCCATTTTCATTGTATCATGATTATGAATCGGCTTATGTTGCTATGGCCAGTATTCGTTTTTAAAAATTCAGATATTTGTATCTGATAAAAGTCTCAATTTGAAACCACACTCACATCGTGAAGTACCTTAGAACTGTAAAAATTTTTTACAGTTCTTTAACATATCTTTTTTTGTTTAGTAAAATAAACAATCGTTTGGCTGTCGTATTGCTACTTAAAGTAAACTAGATTATATCGCTTATAACAAAAATCTATTCAACGGAGTTTGAAATGAGAAAGTTAAACCTTTTAGGTCTGTCAGTTTTTGGCACTGTGTTGTTTTCGTCGACATTGGCTTGTAGCATGGTCGCAACAAAAGTTTCTATCGATACGACTAAAACGGGTCAAAAAATTACGCGCTCATTTTACGGATCTCAGATGGATTCATTTTCGGCACCGCCGTCAGCTGATTTAGTCAAACAGTTAGGTGTTGGTCAAATTCGCTTAGGTGGAAATGAATACGAAGTTTTTAATTGGAAAAACAACGTTGCTATTACAAATAAATCTGGGCAACACACAATCTTAGGTTACGAAGCTGCAGCCACAGTTTTTAAACAATATGGAACTAATGGTATTTATCAAATTAATCTTTTGGGTGTTCAGCCTGAAACTGAAAACGGGGCT
Source organism: Pseudobdellovibrionaceae bacterium (assembly GCA_043728555.1). GTDB lineage: Bacteria > Bdellovibrionota > Bdellovibrionia > Bdellovibrionales > Bdellovibrionaceae > Pseudobdellovibrio. The sequence goes on along the minus strand of JAYTMM010000039.1, from coordinate 8,829 downwards.
TACGTTTTAAAAACAACTTTTGATACCAAAGCTGTATCTGAAATGATTCAGCAATTAAATGGTAAATCAAAATTGGGAATCACTGACGTCTGTTTAGGGAACGAACCAGAACAATGGCATGAAACACATCCCCACGTTGCAGCTTTGTCAGGTTTGTATAGTCCTGATAGCGGTATTTCAGCAGATGATTATATTAAACGTTATATTGCATATGCGATTGCAGTTCGCCAAGCCCAAGAATCTGTAACTGGTGATGCGAACAGTATTAAAATCTGGGGCCCTGAAATTTCATCATCTTGGTTGGACTGGAACACGGGCAACATGACGTCAGATTGTGACTGGAGCTCTGAAGGTGGCGGCCGAGTGACGTGTTCGTATGGAAACAAAAAATTTGATCATTTTATTCCGTATTTTTTAAGTCGTTTAGCATTAGCAGAAAAAGATAAAACAGTTAATCCTCGTGGTTATAAATTAATGGATACATTTTCATTCCATTATTATCCATTATTCAGAAAAAAGAACGCTGATATGAATTCGATCATCACTGACGATAAAGGTTTGCAAGCTGTTGGTGAAATGCTTGAGGGCACGCGTATTTTACATGATCCGACATACGTGAATGTTTCTGATCGCAGCTCATACAGAAAAATTAAAGATCAAACTGATAAAAATTATCAATCAAATATTATTGGCCGCATGAAAGATTGGCTTAAAACTTATTATCCGACGGCAAAACTTGCGATCAATGAATTTGCCTTTGATTCTGATTACAGATCAACAAATTATCATGGGATCGTAAGACCCTTATATACAGCTGATGCCGTAGCAATCGCAGCCGTTGAAGGTGTATCATTCTTTAATAATTTCGTATTAAGCAGCCCTGTTCAATCAAATATTCCGTGGGCATTGATTTCCGAAGGCAAAGATAAAACAAATTTATTTAAAACGTATGCTCTAATCGCTAATAATTTCTTAGGTACAATCGTTAATGCGACTGACGATGCTGGTGATCTAGTGAATACATACGCTATTGATGCAGGTAACACGATTAATGTTTTAATTATTAACAAAAGCCCTGCTGATCGTGCTGTCGAAATTTCATCAAATGCGGGTGTTTCAACAAGCCAAAAAGTCGCAGATTATGTGACTCCAGGTTGGTCAGTTTCAGTTTTGAAATTAGAAAAAGGCAAAAAATATTCGGGTCAGACATTTCAAGTGATCAAATTCGGCGCTGATGAAATGGGTATCCCTAAAGACATGAATTATTTAAAAAAATAAAAATTATTTAAAAACAAAACAACAAACAAAACAAAAAAATGCGAAGGACGCTCAAATGATGAAAATAACAAAAACACTAGTTCTGCTTGCAACAGCAATGTCGGTTGCGACATCTTATGCAGGCATCAATGATGCAAAACAAGGTCACGGCGAATCTGCCAATTATGATTGGTTTAATCAAATCGTAAATAACACGCCAGCAGACGGCAACATTGTCGAAGCTGATGCCTATCGATTTCATGCTGGATACAAAGTCGCTTTGCAAACAAGTTTTTACGGAAGTTTATCTGCAAGTTTATCTAAATGGTATCCAACGAGTGAAATTTGGACTTCAATTGCAGTTGGTCCAATGGTGAACAGCTTCGGTATTATTTTTACCAAAGTTGATAATTTAGATCAAATGGATGCAGCTAAAAATAAAAACTTACCGTTAAGTGTTCAAGAGCTTACGAATTGGAATTCTGGTGATTCGGCATATTGGGAATCTCAGGGTGGAATCACAATGTATGCGGGGTTCGGAACTGGAATTGTGGGTCTGGGCACGTTTGCAGTTGCAAGCGGTGGCTGGGCAAATTATTTAGAAAAAACTGGTCCAAGCACAGTTTATGTTGAGCGTGCGAAAACTAAAATCGATTCAATTACTTTCGGAGCAAGCGTTGGTCCTGTGAATATGGGTATGGATCAAGTTGTTGAATCTGCAAAAGGTTTAAATTTCGAATACAACTTTGATATCCCAGGTGCATCAGATGCTTTCGAGCGTTTCATGGCTGGTGACGTTGCCAATTCTATGGAATTATCAAAAAATTTAAATTCGGGCGTACGCAAAGTTGCTGACACAAATTCAAGAATGTCAGGTCGTGCATTTTCAATCGGTTTAGCGACTCCGATTATTCCATTATTTTCATTCAAAGCCTCAAAGGGTAGCGATGTAAATCACGAAGAAGAAATCACATCGACAGATGAAATCATTGTTAAAGATTACGGCGTTTACAAGAAAAGCAAAGTTTTACGTTTATTAGTTGCGAATCATAGAAAAGAAACAACAATGTTTAAAGGTGGCGTTACGACCGTGACTGCGGGTAACGGCGATCAACGCAACTCGACAGAAAAAATCTACGGTAATTTCAAATACACATACCAATCAGATTTCGGTGATGAATCAAAATTAAATGATAAAATTAAATATGCAAAATTTATTTCTGGTTTAACAGCAGAGCGCGAAACAGACGTTTCAGTGCCAGCTATTTCGAATTCGCTAAAATTTAATCAAGTTATTTTAGAAATGAATTTATCAGATGAATATTTGCGTGAAATTATTGGTACAGGAAAATCAGCAGCAGGTTTCTTGGATCGTATGCAAGAGCGTGCAAAAGCCAACGATGCGCGAGCTCGTAGCACAATCAACTGTAACCAAATGAACAATAGTGGCGAAGGCGGTACAGTACAGGTTGATCCAATGTGCCAGTTGCCATCGGTTGAATCAGTATTTAAAAAATTAAAGGACGATGCAAATCAAATTCGTTCCGGGTTGTCTGCTGCAGACAAAAAAGGTTTTTCTCAAGCGATGGCTGATTTTGGTAAAGCTGTTTGGTCGCACCCCGGTGTATTCAGTGCATTTTATGAAACAGGTCGTTCTTGCGGAGTTGAATTAAAGTTCGAAGTTTCTGGTGAGCGTATCACTCGATTCGCACAATCAGCAAAGCACGCGTATAAAGAAACTTGTTACTAAACTTTAACATATATATCGACATATAAAAGGTCTTGAAATGAAAAATTTAATTATCACATTAATTACAATCACCGGTGTTGTTGCGAATGCAGCAACAACTGGAATTACAAAAACTCAAATTCCTTACAATAATAAATTAAGTACAAAAGCTGAAGGTTCTGTTGTTGTTAATTCTGCAAATGCAGGTCGAATGATTACAAAAAACTTTTTTGGTGCAGATACAAACGGTTTCGCAAAGTTGCCATCTGAAAATAACGTTGTACCAATGAATTTAGGTTATGTTAAATTTGGCGGAAGCTTGCATTCAGTTTATAACTGGCAAAATGATCTTTACAAAGATCCAAACTCAGGAATACTTGAAACCTATTTACCTTTAAACGATCGTATCAGCATTGCAAAGAATGATTATCGTTCGACGCCAATGTTTCAAATTAATATGTTGGGAATTCAGCCTGAAATAAACAGCCAAGGTAAAGCTGTAATGGCTCGCACTGCGGATGCAAAGCATGCTGCAAATGCACTTCGTCATATGAATGCAAAAAATTTGCAAAATGTTACAAATATTTTAATGGGCAACGAGCCATTCGGTGAAATTAATAACGGCGAACAAAGCCCTTCAGCTGATGAATATATCACAAAATATATTCAGTACGCGATTGCACTTCGCGATGCTCAGGTTTCTATGGGTGGCAAAGCCGATGACCTTAAATTATGGGGTCCTGAAATTTCAACGGGCTGGACAAATTGGCAAACCAATCATCCAAAAGATTGCACAGAAAATTCAGTTGTTCTGACAGGCCAGACTTGTTCTTATGGCAACGGTCAGTTTTCTGAATTTATTCCGTATTTTTTATATCGTTTAGCATTAGCTGAAAAAAATATTTCAACGAACCCAAATGGTTATAAGCTTTTAGATGTTTTGACGATGCATTATTATCCATTGTTCAGAAAATTTACGGATAAAAACAGTATTGTTGTTGATGCCAATGGCAAAGAAAATGTTGCTGCAATGTTAGGTTCTGTGAATTTGTGGAACTCAGAAACTTATACAAACAAAGTTGATAATGCTTCACCTAAAGGAATTGCTCCGAATATTGTTAATAAATTTTCTGCATGGAGAGATTCGCAGTATCCATCAGCTAAATTAGCTGTGACTGAATTCGGTATCGATTCAATAAGTGGTATTCGTTATCATGAAATTGTTCGTCCAATGTATTTAGCGGATTTAGTTGGTCGTTTAGCTGAATCAGGTTTTGATACGTTTATTAATTCATTTTTACAAAATGAATCAGCGGGTGCTCAGTGGGGAATGATCGACAATGAAACTCGATCAAACTTGTACTACGTATTCACAATGTTTTCTCGAAATTACTTGGGTCAAGTTTTAACAACGACAGATTCATTTGGTGATTCAGTGAATTCATATGCTGTAAAAACTGCGACGGGCATGAACGTATTTTTAGTAAACAAGGACATTGTTACGCATACGACATCCATCGAAGCGGATGGTTCACAAACTGAAGTTTCTTTGCCAGCATGGTCATTAACTGTTGTTACAATTCCAAATAGCAAAGACATTTTAACTATTCAAAGATTCGGAGCAAAAGAAATGGGAATTGCTGTTTCCGTTGGAGCGCCGGCACATCAGTAATTTAAAATAGTATTTAAATAACTATTTCAATAAAAAAAGCCGTCATAAAAGACGGCTTTTTTTATTTTTTATTTTGAAAATATAAAAAATTACGGAGCAATCAGAGCATCGCGTACAAATGTACCCATGCCACCGTTACCAGTTTTCAAAGTCCAATCTGAATTGAACATTCGTGGCCCCCATAGGGTGTCAAAGCACCATGCTGTCCAACTGAGACCTCGATTTTGCATCCACGATTGAAAGGCTTGTCCCCAAATTAAATCACCGCCTTCGGTGCCACCGGTTTCAAAACCCCATTCGGTAATAAATAACGGAAACTTGTCTGCGACAGCTCCATATCTGGAATCCCAAAGTGCAGGTGACGTTTGATTTGAATAAACGTGTGCGATGTAGACAACATTTGATCCGGTCACAGGATCAGTCGCAGCACCAGAAATATGTGATGACCAGTATGGCCCACCGACAAGAATTAAATTATTCGGAGCAAATGTTCGAATCAGAGTTGTGATCGGTTGTGCAATCGTATTTTTAAATGTGCCCCAGTCGTCCGGTAAAATAGGTTCGTTAAAAATTTCATACATCACATAAGGATTCGCCGCAAATTTAGGAGCCATGTATTTCCAGAACGATTCGACTTGCGTGTACAAATTTGAATAATCACTGACGTAATGTAAATCGATAATGACGTAAATTCCTTTGCTGGTTAAATCATTCACCACTGGTAAAATGTGCGCATTAAAATATTTATCCCAACCATTTGTAGCACTGAAAAAACCTTCGTTCGGATAGGCAGAATTACCTGGTAAAATCGGAAGACGTACGACTTTGGCTTTGTATGTATCTGTAGCTAGTGATGCGATACTTCGCGCAGTCACGTTTGGTCGCTCCCACGGTTTAACATCAAGTTGCTCGGGGTCAGCAATGCTAACACCTTTTAATTGTACGGTTTGTCCCAGCGAATTTAAAATTTTATTACCGCTGACCGATAACCAGCCAGACGATGTCGCTGGCGGAACTGGTGCAGGTGTCGGTGTCGTAGGTGCGACGACGACGGCACTTGTGCCTTGAGCTGTTAAGCTAACGGGAATTTCTTCCCATTTCCAACCGGTACCCAAAAAATATCCCAATGTATATTTTGTTGAAAGTGTGCCAACAGATGTTGGCGAAAATTTAATATTAACAGTACACGATTTTGAACCTTTTAAAACCCATCCACTCATGGCGCATGTTCCACCAGTTGCCAATTTATAATCAGCAGCACCTGTGAACCAAGAACTGTCCAAACGAATTTGCGAAGCACTGGTATTTTTTAAAGTTAACGTCGACGACACTGATTGACCAAGATTGACCTGACCTAAATTCAATGTTCCCGTCAGTGAAGTCGATAGACCGAACGCAAAATCAGTAGTAAATAAAATTGCAAAAATTGATAAAGTACAGAGCTGTTTAAATAGTAGTTTCATTGAGGTCTCCGGATGAATTGTGTTTTATTACAATTCAGATCGGACGAAAGACTGGGGATATTGAGGCCGATGGTCCAGAATTATGTTTAATTCTTAAGTTTCAAATTAAGTGAAAAACTTATGGTCAGTTTGGTATTGTTTGAATAGATTTATGTTCGGATGACCCAGTGACAAAGGCCAAATAAACACTAAAATAAATAAGAAGCATGCAACTAGAAAACGAAAAAACTTTGAATTATTTAAAACGCATACGTCGACGTCACGGTTGGTTCAGTGTATTACATGTCATTGGCCTAAGATGCGTGAATAAGTTTTTTGATCTGCGAATATTTAACGTGTTTGTTCGACATAAAGTAAAAATATCAGCTCACAATAATGCAGAAATTTTTAATATAAAATTCTTAAATGCGACAGAAATAGAAAAATATTTTGGTGCGGGCTTTAATGATATTACGGTTAATGAAACACATGGATTAATGAGTAGTCAGGTCAGTTGTTTGTGTGTTTTTGATAAAAAAACAGAACAAATTGCGGCCTACAGTTGGTATACGAATAAAGCGATTTCAACCGGAGTTCATGACTTCGATATTACGTTTGCACAGAAATATATATATACATTAAAAGTATACACAGCGCCAAAGTATCGTGGTCAGCAGTTACACGCTTGGCAAATGCAATACGCGCTCGAACAATATCATAAACAAGGTTTTTGGGGCATCGTAGGGTTTACATATTCGGATAATTTTGAATCAATAAAATCAAACCAAAAAATGGGTTCGACAACAGTAGGGTACTTTTGGGTTTTTAGATTTTTTGGTCATAGTTTTTTTTTCAAGACCGGCCAAGTTTCAGACTATGAAATTAATTTACAAAGAAATGTGCATGCGTAAAAATATGAAAAAAAACATTTTAATTTTAGCTACAAATAAATATTGGCCCGGCATCAGCAGATTACCTGCTGGGTTAAAACGTGCTGGATTTCAGACCTATGCATTGTGTCCGCGCGGTAGTTTTTTGTCGTATACGAATTTTTTAGAAGGTTCGATATTTTTTCCAACACTTACGTATTCACGTTCAAAAATTTTTTATGTTTTGACATTGTTTTCAATATTCTGGTTTAAACCCGATTTTATTATTCCGGGTGACGAAGAAGCTATTTTGGTTATGCAGAATTTGCGCAAATTATTGCGTAGATTCAATGTATTTTCGAAAATATTTAGTATATTGGACCGATCATTACCATCTGCAGATTACGACAATATGCTTTTCAGTAAAGCACAGTTGATGTCGAATAGTGAAAAATGGAATGTTTCAGTACCCAAAAATATTGCTGTTAAAAACGAAATTCAGCTTTTGGCAGCCGCTGAAAAAATTGGTTATCCAGTTGTTTTGAAAATTGATGCGGGATATGGCGGAGCGGGTGTACATATTTGTGAAACTGAAAGTGAATTAATTCAAAAATTTAAAGACGAAAAAAAACATTCGTTAATTCAAAAAATTAAATTCAAATTTAAAGATTTATTTTTTGTAACTATATTTAAACAAAATTCAGGCATATCTGTGCAGCATTTTTTAAATTTAGAACGCGGCCACTGTTCATTTGTTGCCATGAATGGATTAAAGCTTGCGAACAATGCAATGGTCACGTTGGCATCGCATCCAGGGCGAACCGGTCCAAGCAGTGTATCAGCGGGAATAAATAATTCTGATATCAAAGCGTTTGCAAAAAAAATTATTTCTGAAATAAAATATTCAGGTTTTGGATCATTTGATTACATGTATGATCGTGAAAAAAATAAAATTTATATTATCGAACTGAATGCAAGGCCCACACCGTGGGCCCATTACAGTAGCGAAATTGTATCAAATGATTTATGTCAGATTTTATTTGATCATTTAAATAAAAATGAAATGAAAATAAATCCTTTTAAGGATTATACGATTGCATTGTATCCGAACGAAAAAAAACGAGATCCAAATAGTGCATATTTAAAATCAGCATATCATGATATTCCTGCGAATGACGAGCGTCTGAAAAAGGCACTGGACAGCTAAGTTTTTGGTTAAATTTTCTTAAATATTTTTTGTTGCAGAAAAGCACACAGGCTGACTCCGCACAGTACAATGTGCCAGACAACCAGCAGCCATAATAAAAAAATCGGAAACGAAGCCAGTGAGCCATAAATTTTATTTTGCTTAAATAATTTTAAAGAAAACCACAGAAATGATCCTTGTACTATCGATAGCGCAAAGCTTGCAGCGATTGCAGATATTCCGGCGGCTATTTTACTGACTTTGACATCGGGGATAACAATGTACAATGCCCATAAAAAAAATGTCAGCCAAGCGGAAAGTAAAAATTGATGTTCGATCGATTGACTGATGATTTTCAGATAATCCACAGAGCGTAAACCAATAAACACCGCCAATAAAATGGGAGTGCTCATCAATATCAGGCTATACAGCCACATTCGTGAATAAAATGGTTTTCGGATTTTAATTTTCCAGATTTTATGAAAGGCGACATCCATATTTCTGAATAAACCCAAAGTAGAAAATAAGAGAAAAAACAAACCCGTGATTCCTAATGTTTTAGCGTGAACTTGTTCGATGGTGGTTTTCATATATTGAGTCACTGTAGAGCCTGTGGCTTCTTTCAGCGAACTTAATAATAAACCTTCGACTTGTGGATAATAATGTTCAAGCCC
>JAYTMM010000038.1:0-20741 GCA_043728555.1 Pseudobdellovibrionaceae bacterium | reverse complement strand
TATCGTTAAAAATTTATTTAATGAATCAAAACTTGGTTTTTCGGTTTATAAAAAAGTGATTGTGCCGACGGATGAAGAATGTAAAAATAATCCTAGGTCACGCAGCGCAAAGTTAAGGGTCTTTCAAAAAGGCTTACCACCAGAAAAACCTGATAAATTTGCATTGCGAAGAATGCAGCGATCATAAGCGTACGTAAAGTATTTTAATCAATAACGAGGTCAAGGAATGAACTCAAATTTTTATCAAGAAGATATTCAACGTTTAAAACCTTTTTTAAGTGTTTTTTTTATCATCGGAACATTATTTAGTTTAGTGTTTCTAAAAATGGAAGAACGTCGTATGTCATACGTCGTTTTAAAATTAACTCGTGAATATAAAAAATCGACGGAAATCAAAAAACAAAAAGAAATTCAATTGGCAAAGCTTGTTCGCCCACAGTTTATTGAAGCACTGGCTAAAGAAAAAATGACAATGAAGCGCGCAACACCTGCGCAAATTATTCATTTGAATCCCAATACATCCGTCAGTTATTTGAAAACAACGACAAATCTTTTTGGGACTTCAAATTGAAAACAAAAATTATATCATTATTTATTGGCGTGTGTGTGTTGTGGTCGGCTTTGGCGCTTCGTGCAGCTTATTTGCAGTTTTTGCCACATGAAAAATTAAAAACTTTGCAAAACAGACAATTTCAAACCGTTGTGACGTTGCCATCGCGTCGTGGAAATATTTTAGATTATAAAGGCAAAGAATTAGCCATGAGTTCGCCAGCGTATTCGCTGTACGCTGACCCCAAGGTCATTGAAAATAAAAAACAGTTTTCAAAAACGATATCAAATATATTAGGTGAACCTGTTTCGTCGATCATGAAAAAAATTTCTGACAGCAAAAAAAGATTTGTATGGATTGACCGTTTAGTGAATGCGACAACAACTGAAAAATTAAAAGATTTAAAAATTCAAGGATTAGGTTTTGTCGAAGAATGGCGTAGGATTTACCCGAACGACCGTTTGCTTTCAACAAGCTTGGGATTTATTGGCAAAGAAGGCCAAGGCCTTGAAGGCATCGAACTTTTGTATAACAAAGATTTACAAGGCGAAAATAAAAAAGTTTCATTACGGAAAGATGCCAGAGGGCGTCCACTGGTTCAAGACGGCACAGTTTTTACCGAAACTCCGCAGGGTAAAGAAATTCAATTAACAATAGATTCTGATTTGCAATATTTTGTTGAAACAGAATTACAGCAAGCCTTGAAAACACACGAAGCCGAAGCCGCTTACGCTGTTGTTTTAGATGCAAAAACTTCGGCGATTCGCGCCATTGCCAGTTTGCCAGATTTCGATTTAAATAAACCAGAAAAATCAAATTCAGGTTTTCGCAGAAACCGCGCAGTCACGGATACCTACGAACCGGGCAGTACTTTAAAAACTTTTATTTTAGCAGAAGCTTTAGAAAAAAATATTTACAAAGCGAATTCAAAAATATTTTGTGAAAATGGACATTTTCAAATCGGAAAACGCGTCATCCGTGAAGCCGAAAAGGCACATGCGCAAGGTTTAATTACAGTCAGCGAAGTTTTAGCTTATTCATCAAATATCGGAACCAGTAAAATCGCTTTAAAATTAGGTGACGATGTTTTACGACAGGCACTTTTAAAATTTGGTTTCGGACAAAAATCGGGGCTGGATTTGCCCGGTGAAGCTAAAGGAATTGTTTTAGGATTACCTTGGGCCGATCATTTATTAGCAAACGTTTCTTTTGGTCAGGGCATGACCGCATCACCTTTACAAATGGCGAATGCGTATGCGTCGATTGCAAATGGTGGAATATTAAATAAACCTTATATAATCCAAAGCATCACTGACATTGAAACAAATCAAAAACATGAAAATAAACCAACAGAAATTCGCAGAGTTGTATCTGAAGAAACTGCGCAGCAGATGCGAATGATGTTGGCCGGAGTGACTTCGGGCAAGGGTACAGGCTTGGCTGCTCGTGTGCCAGGTTATATTGTCGGCGGAAAAACCGGAACCGCGCAAAAAGTAAAAACAAATGGCCGCGGTTATGTGCCCGGTGGTTACATTGGAAGTTTCACGGGATTTATTCCTGCGAATGATCCGCAGTATGTGATTTATGTGGCTTTAGATCATCCTAAAAAAGGTTATTATGGTTCGCAAGTGGCTGCTCCGTTATTCGCAAGCATTGCTTCGTATGCAGTTCGTAAAGAAGGTATTGCGCCAGAGATTTTAGCCGAAAAAGATTTAACACAAGTGCCAGTGGCACAAACAGATTTAAATCAAAAGCAAATCGAAAGTTACAGTTTGCAAGATTTAAAAAATGAAAAACAAATTTTAACAGCGGCGCCCGAATTAAAAAAATTATCAGTTCGCGAAGTTTTACAAAAAGTTCACCAACAGGACATTAAAATTAAATTTATTGGTCAGGGGCAGGTTTCAAAAACTTGGCCCGAAGCAGGTGAAGCTTTAAATCAAGATCGTCAGATGACGGTTTTTCTGAAAGAGTAAGCTGCAGAGCAGCTTACTTCAAGCACCCATTTTTTTTCAAAGTTTCAAGCATCAATTCTTTTTGTTCAACTGGGATCGTTAATTTTTTTGCGGCTTCAAAACCTTTGAGCATTTGCGGGCATTTTTCAGAAACTTTTATTTTTTTGACAGACATCTTTGGTGAAGTGTTACTCGCTGCAAACAACTGCATTGTATTTAAAATAATAAATACCGATAAAACTATTTTAATCATAAGAACTCCTTAGTGTTGTTTAAAATAATATCTTAACTGCTAGCGCTTGTGTAATTTTTTAAACAGTAGTGCCAGTATTTGTTAGTTAAAGCGATTAAAATAGCAGGCATGATCAGTGCCCAAACCAAAAGGCTAAGCTGAAAAGGTTCTAATAAAAATCGAGTAGGAACAGATGCGATCATTGCGAATGGCAAAATAAAAATCAAAATTTTTCTAAAAACGCCACTCATCAGGTTTGAATAAATTCCATCGGGTCGTAGGCCTAATCTGAATAATGAATACCAAACGTATTGTAAAAAATCTGCACGAGTAAATAATAACGCCGTCGCATTTAGAGCGAATCGTCCGCAAAAAATAACAGTTAATCCCGAAGGAATCATAATCAGTAACCATAATAGGCGCGGCCAAGAAAAATCAGGCAATTGATTCAATGACCAAATCAATCCAGTCAGTGTAATAAAAAAACAAGGTATATGAGAAATTGAAATTTTTTGTGAACTGGTCATGAACATTGAATTCACGGGCTTTGTTAATAATAAATCAAGCTGACCTTTTCGAACATCGTCATTAAATTTTGAAAAATTACTGTCCCATAAAATCATATATATCGAATCGACAAACAAAGCTAAAAACATGAACACACGCATTTGATCTTGGGCCCAGCCACCAATTAATTTTGTGTGTCGGTATAAAACTTGATAAATCACTAATTGCGATGCGTACCAAACAAATTCGGCACAAATTAGCAGGAAAAAATTAAATCTGAATTCAAGATCTGCAACAAGACTGGCTTTAAAAAACCCTTTATAAATTTCAACATATTTGTGGATTAAATATTTCATCAAGCGCCCGTACCTGTATATTCAAGCAGGCCTTTTTTCCAAATTATTCGTGCCACAATTGAAAATAAAATAAAACTGACGAAAACCGAAATAAAACCATTCATTACGACATGATGATCGATACGTCCTGTGATATATGCCACCGGAATATACACGCCAGATGAAAAGGGCAAAGCTGTTAATACATTTTTTAAAGTTTCTGGCATTAAATCAAACGGGACTAATTCGCCGGCTAATACAAATAGCGATAAATTTTTAATTAATGTAAACGATCGGACTTTGGTGATGAAAAAAGCGATGCTGCTTACGATAAAGCTCATGGTGTGCAGTAAAAATAAATAAAAGAAAACCAAAGTTAATGCGAGTGGAATTTTTTCGTATTGCACTGGAAGTTTAAAGTAAAATGAAACAAATAATGGAACCAATAAAGACAGAAAAGTTGTTATGACTTTGTAACCCATTAATTGACTGAGGTAATATTCATAAAAACTGATCGGACGAGTCAGCACGATATTGATATTTCCTGAGGCTACGTCTTCGACCATCATCGATTCATACATCCAGCTGATCGCAACACGACCTAAAAACGGAGCCCAGACGCCGTAAGCCAAGTAAGCTTCCTTTGTAAATCCACCGATTAGATTTGAATTGTTGGCTTCGAACAGCGCAATCCACAATAAAATTTCAATACCAACTGTGATCAGTGGCTGCAAATACGCATCGATAAAAAAATTAAATCGATATTCTAAATTTGTGACAATCGCAAGCTGGCTAAATGCCAGATTCTTTCGCCAAAAAGCCATGAATGACTTCTTCAAAATCGACCTCTTCTGTTTTTAAATCGCTGACTTCGCCAGACTTTAAAATATCATTTAATTTTTGTGACAATTCATTGGCTTGGTAGGTCGTTGTTAATTCTGTGGGATCATTTTTATAACGATAAATAATTTTTTTAGTTAAATTTGAACCCTGCATGAAATGATCTACGGTTCCATTATAAACCATTTCACCTTTTGAAATCAAAAGCAACTGATCGGCCAATTGTGTAATATCATCCATGTAATGCGATGTTAAAATAACGACAGGCTTATAATTTTTAACGTAAGTTTCTAAGAAACTGCGGATTGCATTTTGTGCCAGAATATCTAAACCGATTGTGGGTTCATCCAAAAATAAAACTTTGGGTTGATGTAGTAGCGATCCAATAATTTCCATTTTCATACGTTCGCCAAGACTTAATCTGCGAAGTTGTGTGTCTAATTGATCTGTACAGCCTAAAAGAGCGGCCAATGCATTCACGGTTTTCCGAGCCATATTTAAATCCAAATCATAAATCTTTGCCAATAACATATAACTATCGCGGGCAGAAATATCCCACCACAGTTGATTTTTCTGGCCCAACAGCAAACTAATTTGTTTTAGAAAATCATTTTTTCGTTCCCACGGATTAAAACCCAAAACCGAAACTGAACCCGATGTCGGATAAATTAAACCAGCCAGAATTTTTAATAACGTCGTTTTGCCTGCGCCATTTGATCCAACAAGGCCGATGATTTTTCCACCTTCGATATTTAACGTTGTATTTTTCAAAGCCCATTTTTCAGTGTATTCTCTGTTAAAAAAACCCTTCACTGAAGCCATGACGCCTTCTTTTTTAGAATAGGTTTTATAACTGCGCGATAAATTTTCAGTTTGGATGACAAAGCTCATTTGCGTAAACCAATTCTTTCAGTCAAATATTTTTTCGCTCGTGTACAAACTTGCGCGGGGATTTCATGACCACCTTGAAAAGAAACAAAATCAACAAGCAATTCTTTTTGTTTCAAAACTGTTAATAATTTTTGTGTACCGCCAGAAGGTAAAACTTGATCTTGTTCGCCATGTGACAAAAATATTTTCTCACCAACGCGTGCTGAACATTTTTCGGACCAAACATCTTTACGAATCAAGCTGCCGGATAAGCTCATCAGACCCAAAGGTTTCTCGGCAGCTGCAAAATAAATTTCAGTGGCTAACATTGCGCCCTGTGAAAAACCACCTAAAATAATTTGATTCCAAGGAATGTTTAATGACTGAATCAGAGCCATAACTTTGGGAACAAGTTCAGTCATTTCGGGTGGAGAATAGTTCGTCCAGTCATTCGGTAACTGTGATAATTGAAGTGGCCACCACGCACGGCCTGTCCAGCCTGGGCCAATTGGCACACTGAAAATTCCATTCGGAAAAATCCAGTTTAATTCCATTCCATCCGGATTTAAAATATCTTTCATGGATTCCAGATCATTCATATCAGCACCAAAACCATGAAATAAAATAACATAGGGAAGTGATGTGTCAGTTGTGTGTTCGATATATTGAATATTTTTTTGTTTTGACGAATTCATTTTTGTACCTTTATCAACTGAAATAGCTTAGTGTTTTATTTATGAAACTGCAGCAGTTATTTTCAATGTTTGAATGGAGCCAGCCAGCGTCTGAAGGCGCATTAGCTGTTGATTCTATAAGCGAAAAAACGATGGCCGAAACTGAGGTCAGTTTAATTTGTTTTGATGCCAGATTGGCTATCAAAAATTCAGTTTTCATTGCTATTCGTGGAAATCAATCTGACGGTCATGACTATTTAGCGCAAGCGATTGAAAATGGTGCTGTGGCCTTGGTTATCGAAAACCCTGCAAAAGTACCCCCAAATTTTTCAGGATTTGTTTTAACGGCGCCGAACTGTCGCCAAATGTTAGATATTCTGGCATCCAGATTTTACGATCACCCATCGCACAAATTGTTTTGTATTGGCGTCACAGGAACTAACGGAAAAACCTCGATCACGTATTTATTAGAACACATATTAAACGATCAAAAAAAAATAACGGGTGTCATGGGCACAGTCAATCACCGCGTTGGTGAAAAAAATTGGGATTCCGAAATGACGACTCCTGATCCTGTGACTTTACAAAAAAGATTAAATGAATTCATCGACGCCGGAGCTAGTTTTTGTGCCATGGAAATTTCATCACATGCCTTAGATCAAAAACGTGCCGACAGTGTTCATTTTAATACGACAATTTTTACAAATTTAACGTTGGATCATTTAGATTATCACAAAAACATGAATGACTATTTTGCAGCGAAACAAAGATTGTTCAGTGATTTGATGTGGAACAGTATTAAAAAGCCTTTGTTTGCAGTGATAAATGTTGATGATACTTATGGTCGAAAAATAAAATTACCTGAACATGTTGTGGGTTGGACGTATGGGCAAAGCGAATCAGATTTTCAGTTTAAAATTTTAAAAATGGATTTTACAGAAACTGAATTTGAATTGATAACGCCGTTAGAAAAATTAAATATACAGATTCCGCTAGCAGGTGTTCATAATGTATATAATGTCGTGGCTGCTATGGCGGCTGCGTTATCTGCCGGTGTTTCGATCGAGCAAAGTGTGCGATCGTTGAAAAATTTCAAAGGTATACCCGGACGATTACAAAAAGTAGATTCAAATTCGAAAAAGAATGTTTTTATCGATTACGCACACACACCGGATGCTTTAGAAAATACCTTGAAGTCTTTAAATAAAATTAAAAAAGAAATAAAAGTAGAAGCAAAGCCAAATCAAAAAATAATTACTGTTTTTGGTTGCGGCGGAGATCGTGATAAATCAAAGCGTCCGTTGATGGCAAAAATCGCTGCAGAAAATTCTGATTTTGTATTTGTGACGTCTGACAATCCACGGACTGAAAATGCGAATCAAATTATTTTAGAAATCCAATCTGGATTACCTATTGAATTTAAAGATTTTGATATCGATTCAGATCGCGAGCGTGCCATTCAAAAAGCTATCAACATGGCCGACGCGAATGATGTGATATTGATTGCTGGCAAGGGTCACGAAGATTATCAGATTATTGGTGATGTAAAATATCATTTTAGTGATATCGAAATGGCATTAAAATATTTATAACAAAGAAGTATATATGAATAAAAAATGGACATTAAATCAAATCGCAAAATGGACCAACGGAAAAATTTTATCCACTCATCAAGAAAATTTTTCTGAAGTCGGCACTGATACAAGAAAAAAATTAACTGAAAAAATTTTCATCGCTTTAAAAGGCGATGCTTTTGATGCCCACGAATACTTAGATAAAGCCGCCCAGCAAGGCGCTGGCCTTTTGATTATTCACGAATTAAAACCAGAATTTGAAAATTTAAAAAACAAAGTCAGCATTATTATAGTCGACGACACATTAGCTGCATTACAAGATTTTGCACATGGTTACCGAAAAACTTTAAATACAAAAATTATTTCAATCACAGGTTCAAACGGTAAAACAACAACCAAAGAATTTACAGCTACAATTTTAAATCAATTTAAAAAAACACATTTAAATTTTGGCAGTTTTAATAATCATTGGGGCGTGCCACTGACTTTGCTTGAAATTCCATCAGATGCTGTATTTGCAGTTGTTGAAATGGGAATGAATCACGCGGGTGAAATCACAAAGCTGGTCGAAATTGCAGAACCGGATGTAGTTGTGTGTACCATGGTGGGTCGTGCGCACATTGAACATTTTGGATCGATTCAAAAAATTGCCAAAGCTAAAGAGGAAATTTACCAAACAACACCAGAAAACACAGTTCGAATTTTCAACCAAGACCAAGACGAAACCTACGATATGATGTATCCCGTGGCCAAAAAATATCCGGCCAGTCGCATGCTTTCATTTTCAGAAAAAAATGATGAAGCCGATGTGTATTTTAAAATTGAAAACCAATCGGGCCGTGGCATGACGATCAGCGGAAGTATTGCTGCCTATAAATCAACAGCGACAATTCCTGTATTCGGCAAGCACAATTTAACAAATTTAATGGCGGCAAGTTGTTTGGCGTATGCGGTTGGAATGAAGCACGAAGACATTTGGAAGGCATTGCCGTTGTGTAAATCAGCATGGGGTCGTAACGAATTTATTGAAACCGAAATCGGTGTCGATATTTTGTTTGATGGTTATAATGCAAATCCTGACAGTATGAAAGCACTCTTGGATAATATTGCTCAATTAACTGTTCAATCAAAAAAAATCGCAGCCTTTGGTCAAATGAAAGAATTGGGCGATCATGCCGTTGCAGAACATATCGTGTTGGCTGAATTTGCAGTTGATGCAGGTTTCGATTTTATTTATTTCATTGGTGAAAATGCAAAAGATTTTGAACAAGGTCTGAAAAATAAAAATTATAAAAATTATTTATGCGAAGCAGATTTATCCGAAAAAATGTCTGACAGTTTCAAAAAACAAATAGGCGCAGGCGATTTAATTGTGATTAAAGGTTCTCGTGGAGCGCGTACGGAAAAATTTGTTGAACTTTGCGGGCCTAAACATTGGAAGATTAAATAAATTAAATTATGCCTGACGTGCTATTTTTTAGATCCAAATTAGAAATTAAAAAATGGTTTAAAAAAAATCATAAAAAATTAAGTGAGCAATGGATTGGTGTTTATAAGAAAAACTCTACCGAGGTTCTGTATACGGCCAGTGAAGTCAGCGATTGGGCATTGTGCTTTGGCTGGACAGCGATTGTCGTTAAATCTGTGGATTATTACACTTATAAAATGTTGTACCGACGACGTAAAGAAAAAAGCACATGGAGCCAAAAAACAACAAAGCGTTTTTTAGAGCTTCAAAAAGAAAAATTAGTTCAACCGCAGGGCCAGTGGGCTTTTGATCATCGTGATCTGAAAAAAAGTGAACAAAAAAAATATGAACTAAATAAGACACAATTGCAAAAATTCAAAAAAAATAAAAAAGCATGGTCGTTTTTCGAAGCTCAAACCGCGAGCTATAAGAAATACATGATTCAATGGGTGTCGTCAGCTATTCAAGAAAAAACCAAGGATCAGCGTTTTAACGAACTATTTTCGGATTCTGAAAATCAGACAAAACTTTTGCGTGTTTTAAATGCGCAAAATAAAATTATTGAAAGCAAAAAAAATAAATATCCAATCGGACAAACTCCGATTGAAGAGGCTAGAAATTTAGGCCCAGCCACTGGAAGTGAACTTCGAACGTTGGGTATTGATACGGTCGAAAAATTAAAATCATTTGGCTTTGAAAAGGTTATTACGATGTGGATTGGTCATTATCCACATCGTCTGCACACGATGGTTGGCTATGCTCTTATGGGAGCGATTCACGATCTGTCACATAGAGATCTCGATCCGGAATATAAAGCCGAAGCGAAAAATTTTATCAGAGAATTAAAATCAGAATTTCGATAAGTATTTTTAAATCAGATTTTTTCGATCTGAATGTTAAATAGACCCACCGGATGTGGTGCTTGTATGTTTGATGTGAAATCAACGATTACTTTTTTCTGATCGACAGTTTTAAGTCTTTGTAAAATCAAATCTTTAGAGTTTAGTAAATCACCATTAAAATACATCTGTGTAATCAGTTCGATATAGCCTAATGCTGAAATTTTAAAATGAACATGTGGTGGACGAACCCACCCGTCGCCAGCAGGATAAGATCCGGGCTTGATTGTGCGAAATTGATATTGGCCTTTTGAATCAGTCACTGATTTTCCCCAGTATTGAAAATCGGGATCTATGGGCGCAGTGTTTGGATCAGCAGGATGGTTGTATTTGCCAGATGCACAGGCTTGCCAAATTTCAACCAGTGCGCCACCAACGGGATTACAGTTTTGATCTGTCAGTTGGCCCTTGATAATAACAATTTCACCTTTGGCGGTATCGGTTTTTCCTACAACATGAATCAGATCAGCATCTTTATCAGCTTGATCAGCGACCGGATAAAAAGGACCTTCGGTTTGTTTCGGTGTTTTTGATATCAAGCATTGCTGTGCAATCGCAATTGAAGAAACACTGGCTAGAGCGGCTGTTGAAAACAATGTATTTTTAATTAAATTTCTGCGGTTCATTGGTGCTCCTAGTTTAAATTTTCTTTTGTTATTACAAGATCAAGACTGTCAATTTCTAAAGTGGCTGTGTGGCTTGAGACTAAAAAATTATCAACAGTTACTGTTTGCAGAAATACTGTTTCAATTTGAATACCTTTTTCAAGGATTGAATTTGAGCTTACATTTAAAATTTCATTCTGATAATTGATTACAGCACCTTGGATTAAAACATTTGAATTTAATCCGTTGTAGATTGATCCACACGAGAAAATATTTTTATTTGTTTTATTTTGACGGCAAGAATGTTCATCGAAGGTCAAAATTAATGCGTTAACCTGTTTCATAGAAAATTTGTCCTGAAGCTTTTGATGTAAATTCTGATCTAACATGGGTCTGTGTGTCGGATACTCAAGAATTGCACCCTTAATAAGGACTACTATTTTATGGTTGCTATTCGTTCGCACTGAAAGTGCCGGCATATTGTAATTAGCGAAACTGACCAGATCAATATTTTTGGTTAAATTCGCATTCGCGATCTGACTTAAAATCAGCAACAGAATTGCAAGTGTACTTTTTTTCATAATTTCTCCGATTGAGTGGCTTAATTGCCATGACAGGTGAATAGGCCATATTAATAAATTAATATAATGAATAATAAACGTATTTATGATAACTAGTATTAATGATTAATCAAACCGATTTAAAATACTTTATAGAGCTTACGAAGACACAACACTTGACCAGAGCCTCTGAGCGGCTGGGAATTACACAGCCAGCGCTTTCACATTGTATTAAACGTTTAGAAGTTGAATTGAAAACATTATTATTTGTTAGATCCAAAAAAGGCATGAAATTAACGAAAGCAGGTGAATTATTACTGCAGTCATCACAAAATTTAATTCAATCCTGGGATCAATTGTTAAAGGTTGTTCACGCTGATAGTCAAGAGGCAGTTGGTATTATTAAGTTGGGCTGTCATTCGGCGGTTGCGCAATTCACATTGCCGCAGTTCCTGGGTGATTTTTTAAAATCATATCCGAATATTGAATTACAATTAACACACGGTTTATCAAGGCACATGACCGAACAGGTCGTCAGCTCACAGTTGGATGTGGCTTTTGCGGTAAATCCGTTGGCGCATCCAGATTTGATTATTAAAGAAATTTTCAAAGATGAAGTCAGTCTTTGGCGATCAAAAAAATGTTTAAATCCCGATGTATTAATTACCGAACCTAATTTGTTACAAACCCAAGACATTATTTCTAAAATGAATAAGCGAGGATTGAAATTTAATCGTATTATTGAATCATCCAGTCTTGAGGTCATCGCTAATTTAGTCAGTCACGGAGTGGGTTGTGGTATTTTGCCAGAGCGGGTTTTAAAAGCTTTCGATATTCACAAGTACGAAAAAATCAAAGACAGTCCTGTTTTTCATGATCGAATTTGTTTGGTGTACAAATCTGAATTTCGAAAAACAGAGCGCGGGCGCGTTTTGATAGAGGCGATACTTAAAAAATTAAGTTAATAAATCTTACTTAATTCACACGAATATTTTCCTGGAGCATAATTCATTAAACGCGCATCAAGTAAATTTTTAAATTTATTTTCAGAATTCGAAGCCGATGCGAACGGAAATATCGCAATCCCACCGCGAGGTGTAAATTCGCCGATGACTTCGATATATTTGGGCTTGATCAATTTTACGATATCGTTACAGATTGTTTGAATACAGTCTTCATGAAAATCGCCATGATTTCTGAAGCTGAACAAATACATTTTTAAAGATTTGCTTTCGATCATCGTATCACCAGCAATGTAATTTATAAAAACTTTGGCAAAATCGGGCTGACCTGTTTTCGGACACAACGATGTAAATTCAGTGCAAACAAATGTTGTCCACGCAATATTTTTAGGATTTTTATTTTCGAAAGCTTCAAGTAATTTAGGATTATAATTATTTTCATATGCCGTATTTGATTCGCCCAACTTAAAATTTTTAAGTTCAGTTTTTCTTACAATTTGTTTTTTCATGCCACGTGTCCTTTATTTAAATTTAAACCAGATCAGTTTTGGTCTGATAGCGTGATCAACAGAAATCTGACCTGCTTTATCTTCGACCAAACCGAAATCATTATCAACAATCAAAAATATTTTGTTTTTATAGATTGCAAGACCTTCAATTTTTTCAATTTGTGAAATTTTTGAACCCGTAAGGTCGCAAACCCATTTTTTCAGTACACAGAGCTGTGAAACTTTTTGAACAGACCACAGCTCTGGATTTTCTTTGAGCAAAATTGCTTTTTTATTTTCTAATTTAATTTTAAAAATAAATTGCTTTGATTTTTTCCCGACGAGACCATTCTGTTCGAAAACATAAAAAAGACCTTTGTTGTCCGTCGAGATATCACCAATTTTATCCACAGTTTCATTTTCAAGAACATAGATGAACTGATCTTTGGCTTTTAAAGTTTTTAAATCAATTCGCAATATGCGAACAGCATTTTTTATTTGCGAATTTTTAAGAGGAATCGGACTTTGCAACATGGCGTAGACATATTTTGAATCGCACGTCAGGCCTTCGAATCCTCGGTTTGTTTTTCTTACTGCAAACGAATCTGGAAAATCTTTGCCAGGTAAAAATTGTTTTAAAAGTTTTTTTGAAGAATCAAAAACTGCAATCGATGGATAATATTCTTCGCTGACCCAAGTGCGACCCAGAAAATCGGTACAATGACCTTCGGAATCAAAACCGTTTATATTGCAGGCCAATTTTTTTTGATCAAAGATAGCTTGCTCGACACGAGAAAAATTTTTTGAAGTTTGTTTGATCGGCGGCAGCCCAGAAATAAGTGATCCGTTTTTCGCAAATAGGTTCTGAGTTTTTAAATTTTGAATCTGATTTTTCTTCAGATCAAATTCAAAATCAACCAACATGGGTGAATAATTAGGAATAAAAAATGGGCGTAAATTTTTACCCAGTTCTGGATTCGATTCAATCAACGGACCATTCGGACCGCGATCTGTGATCGTTCTGAATTTATAAATATTTTTTTGAACTGAAATCAATTCAAGTGAAGAAAATCCACCCAGCAAGATTTCTGTTTTTAGGCCTAGAATTTCAGGCTGCCCAAGCGCAGGCAATTCGTTAAATTCGGTAATATTTAATTTCATTTTTTTCATTAATTTCAACAATTTATCAGTTTTTTATTGAAATGCAACCGTCGTCTGTGTTAGTGTTTGAAAATGCTATATCAATGGTTACACTCTTTGTCCGAACAATATTCGGTCTTTAATGTTTTTCGTTACATCACTGTCAGAACTTTTATTTCATTTTTTACAGGATTTTTTCTGTGTTTGATTTGGGGTCCGCAATTTATTGAAAAATTAAAGCAAAAACATTTTGGTCAAAGTATTCGTAATGACGGACCTGAATCGCACAAGAAGAAAGCCGGTACGCCGACAATGGGCGGATGGTTGATTTTATTAAGCACAGTGATTCCGATGTTATTGTGGATTGATATCATGAACCCGCTGGTGATGGCGACAATTGTGATTACTTGGTGTTTTGGAATCATCGGTTATATCGATGATTATTTAAAAGTTTCAAAAAAGAATACAAAGGGTCTGTCTGGAAAGATTCGCTTGTTAGCTGAATTTGTAATTTCGGGAATTACATTATTTATTTTGATTCAATATTTTAATCTAAGTACGACCTTAACAATTCCGTTCGTAAAACATGTCGTTATTGATTTGGGGTATTTTTATATAGCACTTGGTTCGTTGGTTATCGTTGGAACAGCCAACGCTGTGAATTTGACGGACGGTCTTGATGGGCTTGCGATTGTTCCTGTTGTGATATCGGCGACAACACTGGGAATTTTTGCCTATGTTGCGGGTCATGCGTCGATTGCAAATTATTTACAAATTCCACATGTTGTTGGCGCAGGTGAATTGACTCCGTTGGCTGCGGCGATGATCGCGGGTGGTCTTGGATTTTTATGGTTTAACACATATCCGGCGCAAGTTTTTATGGGTGATGTGGGAAGCCTTAGCCTGGGTGGATTTTTAGGTACTATGGCCGTGTTAACAAAAAATGAATTGTTGATGGTTTTATTGGGCGGAGTATTTGTTGTCGAGGCGTTGTCAGTGATTACGCAAGTAGCGTCGTTTAAATTAACAGGCAAAAGAATTTTCAAGATGGCTCCGATCCATCATCATTTTGAACTGGGCGGTTTAACTGAAACAAAAATTATTGTCAGATTCTGGATCATTTCAATTTTATTGGGTGCGCTGAGCTTGGCGACTCTGAAACTTAGATAATTAAATTTAATTTACAATATAATTTAAAAAGGGATGTGGATCTATGTGGAAAGAATTATCGGAATTAAAAGATAAAAAAATATTAATTGTTGGTCTTGGTAAAACGGGCGTTGCCTTGGCAAAATTTTTAACAAAGCACGAAGCGCAAGTGACTGTGACGGACCATAAGTCAAAGCCAGAATTATCTTCGCAGTTGGATCAGCTTGAAGGCTATAGCAACATTAAATTTGAATTGGGCTCGCATTCGCCGAAAACTTTTATTGCGCAAGACTTGGTTGTTCTTTCTCCGGGCGTAGCTCCGCATTTAAAGATTTTTGAATATGCACGGCAACAAGGTGTAAAGATCACTGGCGAATTTGAATTTGTCTCTGCGTTTATCAAAGAACCCATCGTAGCGGTCACGGGAACAAACGGTAAAACGACCATTGCAAAAATTGCGGAAGCGATGTTGAAAGAAAGCGGTGTCGAAGTTTGGGTGGGTGGTTCAAACGAAAACCCGATGACAAATTATTTGCTTGAAGAAAAATATCAATCCGGCGAATTAAAAGCGAAGGTTGTGATCGCAGAGGTTTCGGGTTTTATGCTTGAACATTGTGTGAATTTTAATCCTGCAAATATTATTTTTTGTAATTTAGCTGAAAACCATTTGGATCGTTATAAATCAATGGAAGATTACGTGAATGCAAAACGTAAGGTTTTTAAAAATACAAACCAAGCCACAACTTCGATTTTAAATGCGGATGACAATGCAGTCGTTGAATTAGCACGTGATCCGTCTGTACAGCGCGGAAAGATTTTTTATTTTTCAAGAAAAGCGGCGCTTGAACCGCAAATCATGAATATCGGCGGTGCTGTAAATATTGCTGATGAAATTCGTGTGCGTACAGGCCCTGAAATTGAAAGCTTTAATATCAAGGGTATGCGACTAAAGGGAAAACATTCGATTGAAAATATGATGGCAGCCTTATTGTTGGCGCGAGAATACGGCGCAACAAAAGAGGCGGTACAAAAAGTCATTTTAAATTTTGCAACACTCAGACACCGCATGGAATACGTTCGCAAAGTGGGCGGAGTTTTATTTTACAACGATTCAAAAGCGACAAACGTTCATGCCGTTTTAAGATCATTAGATTGTTTTGACGAAAATGTGATTCTTATTGCAGGTGGTAAAGATACGAATTTGAATTATGAGCCACTTAGAAACAGCGTACGTCGAAAAGTAAAAACATTGATTTTGGTCGGCGAAGCCAAAGAACGTATCAACCGCGATTTGGGTGATTACTGTGAAACATATTTGATTGGAACATTCGAAGAAGCTGTTTTGATTGCTTACCAAAAGTCTAGGATCGCTGATACGATTTTATTGTCGCCGGCATGTTCAAGTTTTGATATGTTTGACAGTTACGAAGAGAGAGGAGACTATTTCAAAGAGATCGTTCAGAAATTCAAATAGGCCAGCAAGGGAATACATTTGAAAACCAGATTTCTTTCATCAAGTCTTTTTTTATCACTATTTGCACTGCTCGGTATCGGGTTGGTGCAAGTTTACAGTTCAAGTTATATTTTCGCGACCGAATCCTATGATGACGGTCTGTATTTTTTCAAGCGACAATTTATTTTTACGGTGTTGGCATTTGCCACACTGATTTTCACAACGCAGATTCCGTTTGAAAAAATCAGACAACATGCGTGGCTTTTGTGGGCGATGGCTTTTCTGTTAGTTTTGGCGACATTTGCTCCAGGGTTGGGTGTCAAAGTCGGCGGAGCACAACGCTGGTTACGAATGCCGATGGGAATTCGTTTTGAACCGTCTGAATTATTAAAAATTGCTTTCAGTTTTTTATTCGCAAGTTTAGTTTGTCGCGAGCAAAATATTTTAGGTAAAGTTAAATGGGGTTGGTTATTTTTGCTGATCACAGTGCCGATCTTGGTTTTATTAAAACAACCTGACTTCGGAAGTTTTGCAATTATCATGATCGTAGGCACGGCTTTATTGTTTACATTTGGTATGAATTTAAAATGGTTGGGTTTTGCATTTGCTTCAATGCTGCCTGTGCTTTATTTTTTAGTTTGGCATTCTCCGTATCGTAGGGCCCGTGTTCAAGCGTTCATTGACCCGTGGTCAGATCCCGCGCAAAAAGGTTTTCAAGTCATTCAAAGCATGCTGTCTGTTCATTCGGGTGGATTAACAGGGCAAGGTTTAGGTCAGGGCCAAGGAAAACTTTTTTTCTTACCCGAAGCGCACACGGATTTTACGATGGCGGTTTTGGGTGAAGAATTAGGTTTTGTCGGAATCGTTGCGATTTTATTAATTTATGGCTTTGTGGTATTTCGCGGATTTTCAATTGCGATCAAAACAAATGATTTATTTAAAAAAACTTTGGCGTTGGGTTTATCCACAACATTTGCATTATCTGTATTTATTAATATGGGTGTTGTGATGGGATTGTTGCCAACCAAAGGTTTAACGATGCCATTTTTAAGTTACGGTGGCAGCTCGTTGATTGTTTTATGTTTTATGTTTGGTATTTTATTAAATATTGAAATGTCTGAAAGTTAACGCCGTGAAAGTTTTTATTGCTGGTGGTGGCACTGGCGGCCATATTTACCCAGCGTTGGCCATAGCAGATTCACTTAAAAAAATAAGTTCTGATTGTCATATCGAATTTGTCGGCACAGCAGATGGTCTCGAAACAAAAATCATTTCAAAAACAATGTATAAATTAAATTTGATTCAAAGTGGAAAATTAAATTTTGAAGGCAATGTTTTTCAGAAAATAAAAACATTGATTAAAATTCCGATCGGCATTTTTCAATCTGTGGTATTGATTTTAAAAAATAAACCCGATTTCGTGTTGGGCGTTGGCGGGTATGTGTCGGCACCTTTTTTATTAACGGCAGCACTGATGGGTCGTAAATGTGCTTTTTGGGAACCTAACGCTCATCCGGGGATGGCGAATCGTTTACTTTCGAAATTTGTTAATAAATCGTATTTGGTATTCGCAGAAGCGCAAAAATATTTGCAGTCAAAAAACAATTTGGTTTTTGGAATGCCGTTGCGTACTGAAATGCAAAACATTATTCCGACAGAAAAAAAGTCAGACAAATTTTTTATTTTAGGTTTTGGTGGCAGCCAAGGGTCGCAGTTTTTAAATGATCAGCTTTCAAATTTTATTTTATCTTCAACTGAGCTGCATGATAAAATTCACGTCATTCATCAAACAGGTCCCAAAGATTTTACACGTATTCAAAAAAAATATAAAAATATCAATTGCGTGAAAGCATTCGATTTCATTTACAATATGCCCGAATATTATAAACAGGCGGACATATTATTTTGCAGAGGCGGGGCCAGCACATTAGCCGAAGCGGCAGCGTTTGGTGTTGTTCCATTGGTTGTGCCGTTGCCTGCGGCTGACAATCATCAGCAAAAAAATGCAGAAAGTCTTGTGAATAAAAATGCGGGATTTATGTTTCTGCAAAAAACATTTGATGCAAATGATTTTAAATTAAAATTGAAAACACTGATCGAAAATAAAAAATTATTACTGATGATGTCAGAAAATCTAAAAAAATTATCAGCAAATAATGCATCAGATCTGATTGCCACTGATATATTAAAGGAAATAAATTAATCTATGAAACTGGAACACGCAAAATTTCATTTTATCGGTATCGGTGGCATCGGCATGTGCGGTTTAGCAGAACTGCTGCATAATATCGGAGCCATCGTAACGGGATCAGATGCTGGCGAAAATGCGAATACAGAACGTTTGAAAAATTTAGGAATTAAAATTTTTAAAGGTCATGCGGCTGAAAATATTGGGAACGCGGATGTTGTGGTTTATTCCAGTGCGATTCCGTTTACAAATCCTGAAATCAAAGAAGCGCGTGCGCGTGAAATTCCATTAATTCCGCGTGCCGAAGCACTGGCTGAAATCATGCGAATTCGACGTGGTATTGCCGTTGCAGGTACGCACGGAAAAACGACGACAACCAGTTTGATATCATCCATTTTTTTAGAAGCGAACCAAGATCCAACAATTGTTGTTGGTGGTCGGTTCGAACGAATTAAATCGACAGCGCTTTTAGGAAAAGGCGAATGGCTCATCGCCGAAGCCGATGAAAGCGATGGCAGTTTTAATAAGTTGTCTCCGGAAATTGCAGTGATCACAAATATTGATTCAGATCACATGGATCATTATAAAACTTTTGAAAATTTAAAACGTGCTTTTTATGATTTTTCATATCGTGTCCCATTTTACGGAATGGTGATCGCTTGTGGGGATGATTTAGTTATCCGCGAAGTTTTTGAAAATTATAATAAACGAATTTTATTTTATGGATTTGATCCAAAAAATGATTTTGTTATTGCCGGAGCGAACGGAACATACAGCGTTCAGAAAAAAGATCCTGCGACACAGAAGCTGAATCATCTGGGTGAATTTCATCTGCAAATGCCGGGGATTCATACGGCCCTGAACGCAACGGCTGCGATTGCTGTCGGCATGGCTGCAGGGATTGATTTTAAAACATGTGCCATTGGATTAAATAAATTTGAAGGTGTTGACAGGCGTTTTCAGTTCAAAGGCGAGGGCTTGAATGCGAAAGGCGAAGCTTTGAACATTAAAGTTTATGATGATTACGGTCATCATCCGACTGAAGTGCGAGCGACCTTGCAAGCATTCAGAGAAAAATTTCCTAAAAACAGACTGGTCGTTTATTTTCAACCGCACAGATATTCGCGCACTGAGCATTGCTGGCAGGATTTTAAAAATTGTTTCGCGCAAGCTGACGTTTTATTTTTAGGTGACATCTATGCAGCCGGAGAGCAACCTATCGCTGGGATTAGTTCTGAAAATTTATTAAAAGAAATGCAGCACCCAAAATCATTTCGCAGTCTTAAAGACGAAAAATTTTCAAATCAACAAGCCCAAATCATTTCGGACAACTTGCAGTCAGGTGATATTTTTATTACTCTCGGTGCCGGTGACGGTTGGAAGCTAGGTATGGATGTCATTACTTGTATCTCAAAACGTTAATTTAGCAGAACACACATCGTGGTTGATCGGCGGCAATGCCGAATATTTTTGTTTGCCCGTGACAATTGATGATCTCAAAGAAGCCATTGAATATTCAAAACGAAATCAATTAAAAATCACGATTTTGGGCGGTGGCAGTAACGTTTTAATTTCAGATGCGGGTGTCAAAGGGCTTACGATTTGTTTGAAAAAATTCAGCCAGACCACAATTAAAACGGCGAACGATAATTTATATATTGAAACTTTGTCTGGAACTTCGAAATCCGAATTGCTAAAAATTTTTCTGAAATATAGAGTGACTCCGGCATTGTTCATGGCGGGATTGCCCGGCGATGTCGGTGGTGGTGTCGTGATGAACGCAGGCGTTGCTGAAAATTTTGAGCCGCGTGAATTTATGCAATTGGTGGATTGGATCGAAGTGATCGATCTGGATTTAAAAATTCATCGCATCGAAAAATCTAAATTAAAAGTTTCATATCGTCACACAGATGGTTGGCAGCCACATATTATTACAAAGGTGGCTATCAGTTGGCCAATGGAAGGTGACGGGGGTTTGTTGCAAAAAGTGAAAGATGCAAATCTTTTACGATTGACGAAGCAACCTTTGGATATGCCATCGTGCGGATCAGTTTTTAAAAACCCAGAGGGCAACAAGGCTGCGCAACTGATCGATCAGTGTGGCCTAAAAGGTTTTCAAATTGGCGATGCGCAAGTTTCGTTGAAGCACGCCAATTTTATTGTGAATCTAAATAAAGCAACAGCAACAGATACTTGGAATGTGATGATGCATGTTCAAAAAACTGTTCTGGATCAGAAGCAAATTTTGCTGTCGACTGAAGTTGTTCGATTGGGTGAATGGGATTAGAATCT
>JAYTMM010000037.1:0-9779 GCA_043728555.1 Pseudobdellovibrionaceae bacterium | reverse complement strand
TGTTCAACACCTTGAAGTAAACCCTTGTTGTTGACCAAGTGATCGTTCAATCGCCCAGGTGTAGCGATAATTAGACGTGGAACTTTTTTTAAGGCACTGATTTGTTTGGCGCTGGGGATTCCGCCGATGACTAAACAATTTGTCACAACATCAGTCGTCGATTGAAGATCGACTAAAAGCAGCCCGACAACTTTATGAATTTGTTGAGCCATTTCTCGGCTGGGGGCCAAAATCAAAGCGCGTGAAGTTGGTTTTTGAATTAAAAAATTTAAAACTGGCAATGCAAAAGCCAAAGTTTTTCCGCTGCCAGTTTGTGAAATTGCGATCAGATCAACGCCTGATTGGGCTGTTGGAATGGCTTGTTCTTGGACGTCGGTGGGTCTTGAGATCTTCATCATTTGAACGGCTGTTAGTAATTCAGCGTTCAAAGACATGCCTGTAAATTTGGTCTGGCGTAAACTAGAGTTTTGAAATTTCATGGCCAAGGTGTATCCTAATCTGAAACTGAATACATTAAATATTTCTAAGGAGTTTTAAATGAATGAAGACCAGCACGATGACGAGAATTACAAAGAGCAAAATAACTATACTCCGGTGCAGCCACCGAATTCTTTTCGAGTTATTTTGGTTTTAAACACCTCAGGGCAGCGTTTAGACTCTGTTTTATTAACGAGCCTTCGTGAACAGAAGCAAAGTCTGGATTTAAAAAATATTTCGCGGTCTGTGTATAAGGAACTTTTTTCAACTGGAAAAATTTTAATTAAAGGCCAAAGAGCCAAACCGTCATCGACCTTGGCCAAGGGACAGACTTTTGTGGATATTTTAGGGTATAAATAAGTTAATCTGTAGACATGAAAATGCACCCTTCGCAAATAGCTCAAGAGATTAAAGAGTATCCATTTTTTAAAATTTTCAAAGCAGACATTTTGCTGCAATTAAGCACTATGGTTGAAGCCAAGTCTTACGCGGCCGGTGATTGCATATTAATCGAAGGTCAAAACAACAATCATATTTCTTTTTTAAGGTCTGGAATTGTCGAAGTTTACATCAGTGGCCAAAAGTTAACTGAGTTATCTGAAGCCGGCGAAGTCATGGGCGAGATGTCTGTCGCTACAGAAAAATCTGCATCAACAACGATCGTTGCTCAGAACGAAGTTCAAACTTTTTCGATCGATACAGATTATTTTTCGCATATCAAACCATCGGACAAAGAAAAATTTGAACTGCTATTTTATAAAATGCTGTGTCAGATTTTATCTGATCGGTTGATCAAAGAAAATTTAAAAAACACATCTTTGCGGTATTTATAAATAATTACCAGATCTGAACCTGTTCAGAATCTGGCAATGTCATTGCGTCGCCCTTCTGACACGAAAATGCCTCGGCAAATTTTTTCTGATGTTTAACTTGTTCGTTGATGCGCGCCCACCCCAGTGCGTGCGGATTTGTTTTCAATTGTTGTTCTTCTGTTTTTGGGCGTGCGACATAACACCACAATCTTGCGTAAGCGATAAATAATTTTTTCTGATCTTCGATTGTTGGTTTCGTATTTTGAAATGCGGCTCTGTAGGCAAACGTTAATCCAACAAGGTCACCGATATTTTCACCTAAAGTTAAAGCGCCGTTGTGACCGGCTTTATCAAATAGAGAAATTAATTTTTTTCCACGATTAGAAAATTCTTTCATGTCTTTCATTGTCATCCATTGATTTAATTTTCCATTTTCGTCGAATTTAGAACCCTCGTCGTCAATGCCGTGGCCCAGTTCATGGCCTATGACTGCGCCTACTGCGCCTAAATTTTCTGTCAAGTCGCCTTCGGGATTAAAAAACGGATATTGTAAAATACCAAGTGGCATAACAAATTTATTTGCAGAAGAATCATAATACGCATTCACTGTCAGCGGCCCCATGCCCCAAGCTTTTAAATTGATTCCGGATTTCAATTCATTGACCTGTTTTTTAAAAACATTTTTTGCGAACAACTGATTGTTATCAATTTTATTTTTCTGCGAAAATTTTTGCACGGGTAAAAAATCCCATTCGATGGCATTTTCAGGACGCACCAGATAAAGCCGAGCTTTTTCGATTTTTAAAATCGCTTTATTTTTAGTTTCTGGTTGAAGCCAGCTGTTTTCTTTTAAGCCCGAAACAATGCTTTCGCGAATTTTAGCAGCAACTGCGATGAATTTTTTATCAGGAAAATTGGGAAACAATTTAGGAATCATGATCTGATCAAGTTCTTTGGGAAAGTTATCCATCACTGTGCGCGTGCAGCGTTCGTCACGTTTTGATCTGCTTTCGGCTCCGCCTAAGAATTTATTTTTAAATTTAAACTGTTTGTTAAAATAATCTGGATTGCTGTCGTCGATTATTGAACTTAAAGCTGTGTACAAGTAAAAATTTTTCAAGACGTCTAAATTTTCAGAAGTCATTTTTTGATTTAAAAATTCGATAGATTCTGGCAACGGATTAAAGACTAAAGATTTTGTATTTAATTTTTTAAATAATTCATTGAATGGAATATTGGGATACTTTTGCAAAAATTCACTTTGTGATTGTTGTCGTTTTTCAGACCAGCGCTGTCGTTGAATTTCTGGGTGTGGATAAATTTTAACAAATTCTTTCTCAAAAGAAATTATCTGATCTGCTTTTTGTGCCAATTTCAGGTTATCTAATTGGGGATCAATAATTTTAAAAAATTGCTGAATTAGATTTTTATATTCAGCCATCAGTTCGACATTATCGTAGTAGCTGTACTGTGGTAAATTCATCAAGCTTGATAATAAAATGATATCAGCAGTTTCGGGGTGGTCTTGATTTGAACCCGTTCCAAAACCGATGAATGTGTGTTCACTGTTACTGATATTTTGAATTTGCAGGTGTTTGAATTGGTCTATATTTTTTATTTTTTGAACTGCGGCGATGGTTGTCTGGATATATTTAAGTTCTTGTTTTTTTCCAGTGGATTCGTCCATGCAGGCCAAATAATAATCTTTGATTTGTTGTGAACGACCAGACAGTTTTTTTTCTGCCTGAATATTCGAAAAATATTTTTTCTTTGCATCTAAGATCCGTTCTGCAGAATCATTAAAAGCAAATGCATGGCGGCGGCGGTCTTCGCGCAATTTAAAGCTGGATTCAACTTCGTCACATACATATTTGTGGAAATCATCACAGGGTTTGTATTTTGAACTGAGCGGAAAGTCTCTGCGTTCTGGGATTTCAGATGTGGGTGGAGAGGCATAGGCAAAATTCGATATAAATGTCAGGATCAGCAATAATTTTTTCATTGCTACAGTAGATTATAAATTTTTAAAATCTGCAAAAAATAAAAATTACGGTATGCGTGAATTTTTTTTCGAATTTAAATCAGAGGGCTGCAACAACACAATTTTGTAACCGCGTTGATGCAAACGAGTTAAAAAAGTAGGTAACAGTTCGATCGTGCGCGACTGAATGTCGTGAAACAAAACAATACCACGACCGCGCTGGTCAATTTGATTCAAAGTGTCTTCGATAACCTGTGCATTTGTACGAACAGTTTGATCTGCGTTAATTTTTTTCCAATCGTTTGAATCAATTGACCATAATAGGTTGGCTTCGCCATGTGTTTTTAAAAATTGATTCATTTCCGGAGTTGTGGCGCCGTACGGATATCGAAAAAACGGATCAATCCAGCCGATTGTATTGATAATTATTTTATTTGTATCTGCAATTTGTTTAACTTGGTCAGAAAAACTTAATTTCGAAAACTGCGAATGATCCCAAGAATGATTTCCAATCGAATGCCCATTTTTTGCAATCATTTGCGTGATTTCAGGATGTTCTTGGACGTGTCTTCCGACTTGCATAAAATGAGCTTTAACGCCAACGCGATTTAAAATTTCAACGACAGTTTTTGACAGCGTCGGATGCGGGCCATCATCAAAAGTTAAAACGATCTGTTTGGGTAAAACGTCACCAGAAACGGCAGTGTAGCCGGCCTTTACATCGCGGTATTGAATTTCAAATGGAAATTTAAAATTTAAATCCGCACTGGCGATGACTTCTTGGTTGCGTTCAGTTTTTATTTGTTCGATTCGTGCAGCTAATTCAGTTTTGCAATCCGTAATTAAATTCGAAAAATGGGGATCTGCAATTTCATCTTCACAAATCGAAAGTTCCGCATTTGTTCTGGCTAATAGTGCTTTGCACATGACTTTTGATGTGGTTGATTCATTGAGTGCTTTGATGAAAACTTTTTGGCAGGCATCTTCGGCTTGTGCTGACGATTTCGCTTCGATATGCGTTTGAACGGCCTGATCAAGATCAGCTTCAGTAGATCTTTGGCAACTGAAAATGGACGCAGAAACTAAGATTAAAAATAATGTTTTCATAGGTTTTTTATACACCTAAAATTAAAATTATGTGTGACGATTATAAATAAACTGAATTTTCGAGAGCTTTTTACATGTCTAAAGTTTTTACGCTATTTTTACGATCGCCGTATGAAATCGATTAAAATTTCAAAATTTTGGTTTAAAGCAATAGATTCTTCGTGGCTGCCGCCTTTATCAGGGTGAAAGATACGAGAAAGACTTTTTTTGGCTTTATTTAAAAATTCTTCATCAGTGTCTTCGTCAACTTCGAAACCATTGACAGCAAAAAATGCCAATGCACCCTCGATATCATCGGAATATTTTTCGCGAGAAGCCGTATTTAGATCTTTTTCTTTTTTGGCTTTGTTGTCTTTGGCCCATTGTTTTTGTTTTTCGTACTGAGTTTTTTTGTATTCAGTTTGTTTTATTTTTTGTTTTGATTCAGCGGGCGAAGTCGATTTAACCAACATTTCAATATTTGTTTTTGAATCTAAAAAATCAGGATGTTTTTTTTCTGTGGCTAAAATCGTGCCCCAAACATGTTTGCAAAGTTGACCTTTGGTAAACACAGAGCATGTACAGCTGGCTGAAAAGGTGGTGCTTTCGATAGTTTCTGAGCGCAGTGAAATTCGAATTGGGATCATTGATTTGATCGAAGCCTGAATTTGTGTATCGGAAAAATTTGAAATAAAAATAATATTTTTTTTAAATTCGTCTTCGCCGTATTTTTTAATTTCGGGATTAAAAAGTGGGCCTAATTTATTTTCGACTGACATATGGACTCAATTCTGTTGAACGCTCATTTTGAGTCGATCTTATCAAGCCGAACTATTTATACAAGCCGAACGTTAACGTGTTGAGATATTGTCTCAATTTAATGCGTACAACAGTCTAACGCCGTCAGAACTTTGGTCATATTTTGAGTTTCGCTGGGCTTTTCAATAAGTTACCGTTCAAATTCATATTTTTACTTCGAAATGATTCGACACTGCTTCCAAGCCAAAGTGAACAGTTTAGTTTTAATCTGGCCTTTAAATTGCGATGTACTGTTCTAAGATGTTCATCAAATTAATTTTGTCGGGGAGAATATTATGAAACAAAAAAATCACCTAGTGCAGTTTTCGAAATTAAAAAAAGTTTTATTTTCAGCTGCGATGTTGACGCTTAGTTTTGTTATGATTTTTTCTTTTCAAAACTGCGGCAATAAAATGTCAACAAGCAATTTAAAAACTGATTCATTGGCAGGCCTAAGTGATGTCGCGCTCAGAGCACTTTCTTCGGGGCAGAAAACACCTGAATCAACAAACAAGTTCTCAGCAGCCGTTGAACAAGATAAATCGATAAATGTAACAGTGAATGTAAAGTTTGATAAAACATCGTTCGCCGCTAATGAGGCTATTACGGGTCACATATCACTGTTATCGAATACGACATTCACAGGTAATGTTATATTTAGCGGAAGAACACAAGAGGTTGTGCCGTTTAATATTCCTTATAATAATGTCAGTTTTGAAAAAGGCATCAAAAAAGAAATATCGTTTTCAGAAATTAACGGCGGACACGACCCGTTTATTACAATGAATGGTGAATACCCTTGGACTGCAAAAGTCAGCGTCGGAGCAAAAACATTTTCGACAACTCGAATCGTTCACGTTGGTAACAGCAATAATAATTTTTTAGAATATGCAACTGTGATAAAAATTGCTCCGGGACCATATGCAGTTGGTCGTGCAATTGATGGACAAATTTGTATTCAGACAAATATAGCTTTTACGGGTTATGCTTCGGGAACGGTCAAGGTTCCAGCGTGTGCCGGCGGAACTTTGCCATTCAATTACACGGGAATTAATTTTAAAACGGGTATAACTTGTTTTACGTTGGATCAAATTATTGGCAAGGTCGCAAAACCGACATGCCCAGGTGTTTACACATTGGATGTTTCCCTGACTGCTGCTGGCGAAGCCTCTGTGAACGTAACTTGGGATATTGATGCAGTTGTTGCGACAACATACAGCGCGAAATTAAAATAATCAGCCGACAAAATTCTGTTTTTTCACTTTTTTTTGCGAAGACAAAATCTACATACGCTTCCGCCATGCGCAATACAGCTTTCTAATTTTACATCCATTCCAGAAGTGTTTTCGATAAACTTGATATCAAATCCGCACAACTCCGTATGCTCTTTGGCCACTGCATGATAAACACAATTCGTAGCTTCGATAATGGCGCCTTTTCTGATATCGCTTTGTTTAAGCCGAGCACGGTAACCAAGTTCATTTAATGTCAGAGTCACTTTTGATAATAGTTCGCCAACAGAATCAGCGGGTTTAAATTTGTGTTTCATAGAATCAGCAACTTTATCAGCTAATTTTTCCATAAGATTCGAAACTTTTTCTTTACCAAAATCTTGAGCCAATAATTCCAAAAGAACATTCGATAACCAAGAATACTGCTTGGGAAACGCATCGTGCCCTTGTTGAGAAAGTAGATAACGGCGGCGCGGGCGACCGACCCCACCTTTAGAGTCAATAAACGAAAGAAAACCTATGGCCTCTACCTTCAAGAGGTGATCTTTAGCGGCCGTTTTAGTGATCCCTAGTTCATCAGCCAGCTCATCAAGTGTTGCCCCGTTTTGATGCTCTAAAAGATAATCCATAATTTTCTTCTGATTTAGATGCAAACCTTGCACAAACACCCCTGAAATTAATTTAAACAATTTAAACAGTATTTACCATTTAAATAGAAAGGGGCAAGGTGAATTTGTTCAGAATTATTTAAACACATACAAAAGGAAGTTTTATGGAAACGAATCAAAACAAAGCGGTCTCAGAAAATAAAATAATTTTAACAGGAATTTTAACAGGTCAAGTTGCAGGTCTTATTATGGCTGTCGTCGTGATGCTGGTCTTCGTCGTATTTTTGGGAAAGAATTTTTTATTTCCGGTGCAAGTCATTGGCTCAGCTGTTTTTGGAGAAGTCGCACTGCAAGGAATTAACATCAGCGCTATTCTGGCAGGATTAGTTCTTCACCAATTAGGTCCTTCATTGCTATGGGGATTTATTTTCGGTTTACTTGCAAAAAAACTTTCAGTCGAAACAACTGCACAAGCACTTAAACTTGGTCTCGGCATCGGAGTCATTTCTATGGTAGGCCCTTATTTACTAATTCCATTTGTAATGAACACTTTGCATGGAGTTGATTTCTGGAATCGCGAAGTTCCAATGTTTTGGGACTGGGCTGCACATTTAGTTTTCGGAGCTTCATTCGCACTGTATCCAATGATCAAATCAAAAACGAATTAAACAACGATAGTTTGTTGTAATCGTTTTTACAATTTTTTGTTGCGATTGCAGAAATTCCAAATCTGACTAATACAATATACAGAAAATTTGGTAGGGGCGCAGGGACTCGAACCCCGGATCCATCGGTTATGAGCCGATTGCTTTAACCAACTAAGCTACACCCCCACAGGACGTATTGGTCAAATTTGAACAGTGTTAAAATTATCAAAGTTCAAATTTAAGATCAAGCCGAATAACTAAAAGTCTGTACTGAATCTTTGTGTCAATTCGGTCAATCCCAGATCATTTAAAATTTGATTCAATCTGTCAGCGTGACGTTGGCGTTTGTTTTCAATTTTTGTCGCAATAATCAGCTCGTTTTTCATTGAATGTTCAAGGCCCGTAAATTCTGTGACGGTGACTTGATAACCATACGACTCAAGTTGCAAACAGCGAAAAACATTCGTCATATGACTGCCAAATTCACGTGTGTGAATAGGATGTCGCCAGATTTCGGTCATAGGATTTGATAATTGTTTAGGTTTATTTTTTTTAAGAATCGAAGCCACTTCGGCCTGACAACACGGAATTAAAATTAAATGTTTCGCATTTTTTTTTATTGCAAATTCAATCGCATCATCAGTTGCGGTATCACAGGCATGCAATGCTGTGACGATATCAATTTGATCGGGCAGTTGTTGATCAGTGATTGAATCTGAAACTGATAAATTTAAAAACGACATGTTTTTGAATTTAAGTTTGTCAGCTATTTTTTTTGAATTTTCAATCAAAGGTTGGCGTGTTTCAATACCATAAATATGACCGCGGTCTAAATTTTTATAAAACAGATCATAGATCATAAATCCCAGATAAGATTTTCCGGCACCATGATCGACCAGATTTAATTTCGTATCAGAATCTTTAAGTTGTTTCAACAGAGGTTCGACAAAATTATACAAATGATAAATTTGTTTTAATTTTCTGCGACTGTCTTGGTTCATTTTTGCATCGCGAGTCAGAATATGCAGTTCTTTAAGTAATTCGATGGATTGCTGGGGTTTAATTTCGCTGGCAGTGTCATTCATAAATTTAACTTTAACACGGAATTAATTTCAGTCTAGGATAATGACAGAGGTTTTATGAAAAAAATTATTTTTATTTTATTTTGTGCATTGCAAATGACAGGTCAAATTTGTTCAGCCAAAGATATTTTGACGAAAGATGTTTTAACAATAGCTACGATGCAAGAGTGGGATATTCTGCATCCGATCAGTTATCAAACGGCAGCTTCAGAATCTATTATGCACATGCTACAGCGGCAAATGGTTTATCGTGATATGACGGGTAAAGTTTTGCCTGAAGTTGCCATTGAAGTACCATCATTTAAAAATAAACTAGCGAAATTTATAACTGAAAAAGGTCAAAGAAAAATTGCTGCGATTTGGGAAATTCGACCTGAAGCTCAATGGTCAGACGGCGTGCCAATCACGTGTAAAGATTGGAAATTTTCATGGACTGTTGGGATAAATGATAACGTCTCGAAATCTGAGAAAAATATTTATTCAAAAATTGAAAGTATAACCTATTCTGATGCGCACCCCCAAAAATGTAAGGTTCAGTATTCAAACGACGAATGGACATTCGATCGCGATTTGCCGCCGTTTTTACCTGAACACATCGAAGGTTCAATTTACAATAAATGGGGTAATGAAAAAGCCCAAAGTTACGAACAAAATTCTATGTATGTGAAGGCTCCTGCGGCTGCGGGCTTGTACAGTGGACCCTATGTGGTTTCAGAAATAAAATTGGGCAGTTTCATTTCGTTAAAGGTAAATCCAAAATTTTGGGGCAAACCGCCAACAATTAAAAAAATTATCATTAAATTTATTTCAGATTCGAATACGTTGCGGCCCTATTTACAGACTGAACAAATTGATATGATCTTGCCAGTGGGCTTTCCACCAGATTTAGCAATTTTATTTTCAAAAGAACTGAAAGAAAAACAAACAGTACATTTTATAAATTCATCATTGTATCAAGGTTTATTTTTAAATTTAGAAAATGAAATATTAAAGGACGAATTGGTTCGCAAGGCCATAGCGACTGTTATAAATAAGAAAAAAATGACGGATGCTTTT
>JAYTMM010000036.1:0-14748 GCA_043728555.1 Pseudobdellovibrionaceae bacterium | reverse complement strand
GGGTTAATATAATTGAAAGTGAAAAAAAATGTTGATAATTAATAGCATCACCGACATTCATAAAATGAATATGTAATGTGTGTTGACAGCGAATGTGCTAACATATTGATTTGAGATAATAATTTAAAGATTTAAATATTAAGTAGAGCCAATGCTCTCTGGTGAACAATATACATCATCAACTGTTAAATCACATTTTTACCAATGAAAAACTATTTTAACAGCTGAAAAATCTGATCTGCACAATCAATCCCGTCACAAGCCGCCGAAGTAATTCCACCGGCATAACCAGCGCCTTCACCGCAAGGGTACAAACCCGCATGCGAAGTGCTTTGTAAAGTGTCTTCATGGCGAGTCACGCGCAGGGGGCATGATGTTCTTGATTCAATCCCGTACAATTGCGATTCGTCCGTGATAAATCCGCGCATGTTTTTATTAAATTGTTCAAGGCCATCACAGATTTTTTTATACATAAAATCCGGAATAATTTCATCCAGCCTGATGGGTTTGATTCCAGACGGGGATGATGTGCGCGTCACAATATTTTTTTTGTCTGATTTTTGCAAAAATGAAATCACATTTTGAACGGGTAATTCTTTGGTGCCGCCGGATTTTTGAATGCGGTCGAAAGCTTCGGTTTCAAGCTGTCTGCGCAATTTCATTCCGCCCAGCATATCTTTTCCAAATAAAATATCATGCTGAATACTGACGACGATCGCGGCATTTGCACCCCATGAGTTTCTGTTGAAATTGCTCATGCCGTTACAAACAATGCCATCACGTTCTGTACCGCTGGATAAAACGTATCCACCGGGGCACATACAAAAACTGTAAACGCCAACTCCAGTCTGGTGATCATGATATGCCAATTTATAATTTGCAGATCCTAATTTGGGATGTTCTGCGAATTCGCGGTACTGAATTTGATTAATTAATTTTTGCGGATGTTCAATGCGTAAACCCATCGCAAAAGATTTGCCTTCGACAGCCACTTCGTTTTCAAGCAAGTGTGTCAGCATATCTTCGGCAGAATGTCCGGTGGCTAAAATCACATGATCTGATTCGAAACGCTGACCATTGATGGTTTCAACACCTTTAATGCAGTTGTCTCCGTAAATTAATTTTGTAATTTGTGAATCATAATGAATTTCGCAACCATTCTGTAATAAAAATTCTCGCATCTTGGGAATCACACGGCGGATTTTATCACTGCCGACATGTGGATTCGATAACCATTGAATTTCTGCCGGAGCCCCGAATTGTACCAATCGATTTAAAACATACGGAATATGTGTCGATTTAATTCGGGTGATTAATTTTCCATCTGAATACAGCCCGGCTCCGCCTTCGCCGTAACACACATTATTTTTTGGATCTAATTCGCCGTAACGCCAAAATTTATTGATGCCTTTGATTCTTTCTGCAGAGTTTGATCCCCGTTCGAATAATAAACACGGAATACCTTGTTCAACCAATCTTAAGGCTGCAAAAAGACCAGCAGGGCCAGTGCCGATCACAATGGGTTTTCTGTTTTTGTTGGCGTTGAAATTAATTTTTGGTAATTCAAATTTTTCAGTTTTTAATTCTTCGCCGTCTGCGGCCACTTCAACAGTGTACACCATATGCGGAGAATGTTTTTGTCTGGCATCGACAGATTGTCTTAAAATGCGATACTGGCCAAAATTGGGCTCAAGCCAAGCTAAATGTTCGGCCAGATCTTCATCGATTTTCAGTTTCAGGTCTTTAATTATCTTAGACATTTAAATTTCAATATAGCAGAATCATTTCATGTCAGCAATCACACGTTTTTTACCAAAAAATCATCTCAGTTATTTTGTTGGAGTTTTGACTCATTTAAAGCTTCCGAAATTCATCTGGACGCCCATCATTCGTTGGTTCGCGGCCGCATATAAAATCAATTTAGCGGAAGCTGAATTTGATATCACAGAATACCAAAGTCTAGGCGATTTTTTTGTCCGAAGATTAAAACCGGGGATTCGTCCGATAGGTCAGACGTGGAACGTTCATCCCGCCGATGCAGTGATTACGCAGGCCGAAAAAATCACTGACGGGAAGTTGATTCAGGCAAAAAATAAATTTTACAACGTTGTGGATTTGACAAATGATTCCAGTGCATTAGCGAAATATAATGAAGGATATTTTTTAACGTATTATTTGTGTCCGACTGATTATCATCGCATGCATTCACCTGTCGACGGAGTGATTCAAAAAATCACTCATATCCCCGGAAAATTATGGCCCGTGAACGCGTGGTCGACAGAAAATATTCCTGAATTATTTTCTGTGAACGAACGGGTCTGTGTTGAAATAAAAACTGATCGTGGATTAGTAAACGTCATTTTTGTCGGAGCCACGAACGTGGGGCAAATTATTTTAACTGTCGATTCAGAAATTCATGGAAATCAGTTGGTGTTATCTAAATCATTATTTAAAGAAAATCTAAATATCAAAGTTACCAAAGGCCAAGAGCTTGGAATGTTTCGCATGGGTTCAACGGTTGTGATGTTGTACCAAAAAAATACTTTGGATTTCGTCGACCTTTCAAAGTTTCACGGCCAAGCGACGAGGGTGAATTCAGATTTTAATTAAAGAGAGGATTTTATGTTTAACAAGTTAAAGCGAAATCATATTTTAGTAATCTTAGGAATCGTATCTTTGGTTACACTGTTTTCTTTTCAAAACTGTTCGACAGTTCAAAAAAATATGAATATCGAACAGAAGGCAGTGTTGCCGGTCGAGCAAACGATTCTGCCGACGGCAACGGATGTAGGTTCAGAAAAACCAGAAAATTTGAATGATCTTTTACAGCAATCTGAATCGGAGCTGAAGGCGACGCGCGAGCAACTGAATTTGAATAATGTCAAATCAGACCAAGAAAAAAATCGCGATATAGCGACCGAGCATCCAGAAGCTTCAAATGAATTTAAAATTCGGTTGAAGCGAAAAAAATAGAAAATATTTTAAAATTTGGTTTACCCCGAATAAACACATTCCGTATTCGGAGTTTCTGAAATATTCACAGATTTTAATTGTGGAATCTGTAACTTTACTTTTTCAAAAAGCCATTTGGCAAGTAACTCAGATGTCGGATTTTCAAGGCCGGGGACAGTATTTAAAACTTTGTGATCTAACAAAGCCAAGATCGGATTCATAACCTTTGTAATTTCATGGTAATCCATGACCCAGCCCACTTTGGGGTCAACAGGACCGACAAGTGACAAAATAATTTTGAAACTGTGTCCATGCATATTTGAACATGGATGATTTTTGTCTAAATTTGGTAAAAAACGGGCGGATTCGATTTGAAAATGCTGTTTTAATTCAAAGTTCATGGGTATATTATCCTTATGTCTAACCATACTACATCGTTACATCTTGCGAAGCAAAATTTTAAATTTTCGTCAGCACATTTTTTAATTTTTAATGCAACCGAAGCTGAAATGTTGCACGGACATAATTATCAAGTCCAAATTATTTTACACGGACCTAAACCCGCAGATTATTTGGATCAAGGTTATTTCGTTGATTTTTCTGTAATTAAAAAAATCGTTAAAGCTCATTGTGATTTGTGGGACGAACATATTTTATTACCTGCAAATCATCCTGATATGAAATATAAAACGTCTGCGGATTCTAAAAATTATGAAATTCATTTTCGGGATCGATTTTATTCTTTACCAATTAAGGAAACCATCTGGCTACCGATCACGAACAGTAGTGTTGAGCAATTATCGATGTTGCTAGCTGAAAATTTAATGAAAGAATTTAAATCATTAGGCGTATTAGGTCTTGAAGTCGATATCCAAGAAACTCTTGGTCAAAGCGCAAAATCGATTATTCACGCTTAGATAATTAAAAAGAAATTTTTTGTCCTGTTGCAATTTCACTAGCCGGTACTTCGCGTTTAATTCGGTATGTCCAAAAACAAATACGTCCGGGATCGGTCACCCACGAATCAATGCGGTCATCAATAATTTGTGGCAAACCATTGCATGCGGTGCTGCCGATATCTGCGATATTGGTGACTTCAGTCACAGACCAATTCCAAAATGATTTTGTGACGGATGCTAAATTTCTATTTTGATTATTATGACCTTTTTGTATTTTTGCAAAAAGCATTTTTTCTAAAGATGGATTTGAAATTTGCAGTCGGGCTTTGTCAATCAAATTAGGATCTTTGATCTGAGCAATAAATGAATCGCCCCCGCCTGTGCGCGGAGCGATTTCAAAAAACACAGCGTTCTGTATTTCAGGTTTTGTTTCTGAATCTGCAATCATAACGTTTTCAGAACCAGAGACTGTTAAATTAAATGCTGCGAATTTGTTGTCGGCCGTGATTCTGGTATAGGTTGAATCTTTGACAATTTGTAACATAATTTTTCTTTGTTCATTTGATTTTAAACTCGCAAAAATAGTTTTTATAGGTTGTCTGAATCGGTTTAGAGTTTCAATTTTGAAATAATTCGAACTCGTGTATAAATTTTTTAAATAAATTGTTTGTTGCGGTAAATTTGATTTTCTAAATGTTTGTATGCCACCTTCAATCATTGTGGCTGGATAATTTTTTTGATTACAATTAAATATAACATCTAAATCTTTGTTGTTTGAAAAATGCAGTAGGGTGTTTCTTTCGGTTTTTGAATTTTGTAAAATTTCAATTTTCATATTTTGCAGCGCAGAAATTTCAGTTTCAGTCTCTGTGTTTAATGTAGGGTCAAATTTTTGCAGCCAAAATTTTTGAATTTGATTTGATTTATTTTGAACTGAAAGTGTGCCCTTTGCGCATTCCGGCCAGTGTAAAACTGTTGAAAATGCAGTTTGTGAAATCATAAAAACGAGTAGAATGATGGCTTTAGTCATACAGACTAGATCGGACCAAAGCCTTACTGTCTTAAGTTTGAAATGATTTTTAACCTGCATACAAAGTGAAAACTAGACTATTGTGCAGTGCTCAAAGTCTCAGTACGTATTCATTTAGGTTTAAATGAACTTAAAAACTGGTCTAGGTGCGGGTGGTTTGTTATCACAGAATTATGGAAATTCAAATCTGGACAATAAAATCGATCGAAGCTTTGGGTGAAAATATTCACACGGGTCAGAAAACAGACCTAAAAGATATTGTCGAAAGACTTTATGATTTGGGTCTGCACGCAGGACTTGAAATTCAAATTCTGCGAAAAGTCTCTTTCGGAAAAATTACAATCATGCAATTTGATCAAACGCTTTT
The DNA here is from genome assembly GCA_043728555.1 of Pseudobdellovibrionaceae bacterium. GTDB lineage: Bacteria > Bdellovibrionota > Bdellovibrionia > Bdellovibrionales > Bdellovibrionaceae > Pseudobdellovibrio. The sequence continues at coordinate 9,500 of JAYTMM010000036.1, read as the reverse complement.
AGCACTGAATGAAACAGAGATGTCATGTCTGAAATTTTAAATTCAACAAATCTAAAATCATTAAATGTTGTTCTTGTGGGTTCGCCGAATTCAGGAAAAACCACTTTATATAATTGGCTGACGGGATCAAAACATAAAACAGTTAATTACCCAGGGGCAACGATTGAATTTTCAAAAGGTGAACTGCAGGCAGAGCTTAAAGAAAAATTTAAATTGCCACAGTTCAGTCAGTATTTTATTTACGATACACCCGGAGTCTATTCGCTATCGCCGAAATCGGCTGACGAAGAAGTGACCCTTAAAATATTAACTGAGCAAAAAATTTTTCAAATTGATTTAGCTTTGGTGGTTGTGGATGCGACTCAATTGAACCGTCAGCTGTTGATTTGTCAGCAACTGAAAGAAATGAATATTCCATTTCAAATTATTTTTACAATGAATGATGTAGCCAGCAAGGAAGGCCTTTTGATTTCCGAAAAAGAAATTGCGAATCATTTCGCTTTAAATCATATTTTGAAATTTGATGGCTTGCTAGGAAAGGGGCTCATTGAAATCACAAATTTTTTAAATGAATTTCAAATTCGCTGTTACAGAGTATTGAAACCATCATGGGATTTGTCATCGGTTCAAATTATGACAAATGATTTAAATCACTTATATAAAAAAACTGTTGAATCAAAAAAAGAACGAACAAAAAACAGTCCACTGGCAAAAACATTAAAAATTGACCAATATTTATTACACCCATTTTTTGGGGCCATCATATTTTTAGTTTTAATGACCATATTGTTTTCATCCATTTATTGGGTGGCTCAACCGTTTATGGATTTGATTGATAACAGTTTCAAATTTGTTGCAGAATTCATAAAAAATAATATACATGGTTTATTTGCTGATTTTTTATCTGATGGAATTATTACCGCCATCGGCGGAGTCGTTATATTTGTTCCGCAGATTTTTATTTTATTTTTGTTTATCGGTTTTTTAGAAAACACAGGATATCTGGCACGTATTGCGGCTCTTGTCGATAAACCATTATCATTAATTGGTCTTGGCGGCAGATCATTTGTGCCGATGCTTTCAGGATTTGCCTGCGCAGTTCCGGCCATTATGGCCACGCGAAATATTAAATCTAAAAAAGAAAAACTGATCGCACAATTTGTAATTCCATTCATGACGTGCTCGGCAAGATTGCCGGTCTATGCATTGATTCTTGGTTTTCTGTTCGCAGATAAAAATCCAGTGTTTGCCGGATTTGGAATGGCGATTTTATATTTTATGTCGATCGTAGTTGGTGCCGTTGCCAGCGGAATCATTGCAAAAATTATTGGTGGAACAGAAAAATCACAATTATCTTTAGATTTACCTTTGTACAGAGCGCCTCGATTTAAAATTTTGTTATCACAAGCCATTGATAAATCGAGATCATTTTTATTTCGTGCAGGGCCAGTAATTTTTACTTTGGCTTTGATTTTATGGGTCACCAGCAATTTTCCACGTGATTTTACAAATGAGACTAGATCTGCAGCTGAAATTACTGAACAAAGCTATGCAGCAACAATGGGTAAAAATATTCAACCAATTTTTGAACCACTGGGTGTTGATTGGCGCGTTGGATTTGGCATTATATCAGCATTTGCGGCCCGTGAAGTTTTTGTTTCTGCGATGGCGATTGTTTTTCACGTTGAAGGCGAAAACGATGCTCAAACAGAAGGTCTATTGTCAAAAATGAAAAATGCGAAATTTGAATCTGGCAAATACAAAGACCAACCCGTTTTCACGGTCGCCAGCTGCGTAGGGATACTTATTTTCTTTATGATAGCACTTCAGTGCTTGTCGACATTTGCAATTTTAAAAAAAGAAAGCGGATGGTCTTTGGCGATGGCACAATTAGTTTCAAGCAACGCTGTTGCTTATGGTTTAGCGGTATCAGCTGTTCAAATATTAAAAAGCATGGGTTATTAACGGCCGCGTTTATAAAAATAATATTTTCGGTACCACGAAGCCGTTTTTTTCCATAAAGAAAAAACGGCTTCGTCGGGAAAAACATTCACTCTGAATATTGAATAAGGATCTTCTTCTAACAGTAAACCACCTGTGTCGGTATTTAAACCGTATTCATAACCGGCAAGTTCACAGGCTTTTGCGCAATCTGCATTTGTGTCACCGTAGGTATACGCAAATACTTTCATTGGAACTTTAAATTCACTTTCCAGTTTAGTTTTTGATTCGGTCAATTCAAATATTTTTTCTGAAAAATTCATTGCAGGCATTTTTTGATGTTTCAAACCATGTGAGCCAATTTCAAAATTTGAAGCCAGCCATTTTTCGCGGTGGGTACCAGAAATAATCGGGTGAGCCTCATCATGAGCGTCTGCCGGATTAGTATCTGCTGATTGGTCCCATGTGTTTGAAGTTAATTTGGGGTCGGCCAATAGAAAAATTTGGGCTTTCATGCCGTTGGTCTTTAATTCAGGATCAGCATTTTCAATATTATCAATGTAGCCATCATCAAAAGTCAGCATGAGAGGTTTTTTAGGAAATTTTTTAAAATCTGTTCGTCCACAACGATAATCTGATAATTCAGAAAACGTCAAAGTTTGAAATCCCAAAAATTTAAACAACGACAAATGTTTTTTAAAATTTTCTATAGTTACATAAATTTTATGTTTGCTGTTTAAATTTTGATTTGGAATTTTATGGTACATTAAGATAGGAATCCATTTTGAATAATGTCGTAAAAAATAACTGCTTTCATACACGCGCTGAATTTTTTGGCTGATTATTTCAATATCAAATTCTGTTTTTGTTTTCTTTGATAATTCTTCTAAATTAACTGCGGATAAATTATTAATGTCACGAGCTGCCTGTATAGAGTTAAAAACGGGTAGGTCAAAGTTTAAGCCAATGTCGCCAAAATTGGTCGACTTAAGTTGGTCATAGTTTTCAGTAGTCACCAAGCCTTCGTATTTGTGTTCACCGAAGGCGATGACGGGAACCCCGCACAGCAGGGCTTCGACACAAACGCGGCCTGATCCACAAATTAAATTAAATTTATGGTAAAAATCAGAATCTAAAAAGGCATCTTCAATAAAATCGACTGATGTGTTTGTCTGCATTTTGAAATTTGCTGCACGGCCACCAACGATATGAAATTGATATTTTATATTTTGAGAATCTAAAATTTTTGAAAATTCAGAAATAAAAATTTCCGTGCGGTATTTTTTAGGCCCTGTATCGCGGCCGATGATTGCAATTCGTAAAACACCATTCAAAAAATCAACATTCTGTTGGCTCTTTTGAAATTTAAACCGTGAAATATCGATTCCGTTTTCAATCGTTTTGATACGACGTGAATTATATTTAAATTCATCAGCCAACTGATTTTGAATATTTGCACAAACGGGTATGACGAAGTCACCATAAATATTATTTATCTTTTTTGAAATCGAAACATGTTGTCGTCCGTGAACTGTTGAAATGTATCCAATTTTCAACCCAGCCCTCGCCCAACTGGCTAATTTGCTGGCCGCACGCGAGTGAGCGTGAATAACTTGAATATTTTTCTCTATTAAAATTTTTCTAAGCGCTACAGCCGAGGATATAAAATTAAAAATTGATTTTGTTTCTACGGGCAATTCAATTTTCCGAGCCAATGTTTCACAGAAAAAACCATTCGATACTTGAAACACAGTATGTTTTTTTTGAATTTGTTTTTCAATCAACGAGACGGCGTAAACTTCAGCGCCAGTCAGTTGATTTTGTGAAAGTAAATGCAAAATATTCATAATATAGGCCTAAATATTTTTATAAATTTTTAAAAAACGTTCCAGCATCACAGATTCATTGCCGGTGTAACCAATGCTTAATCGCAATAAACCTTTTGATAATTTCATTTTTTGTTGATCATCGTCTGTAATTTCACTGGATGTTGTGATTGCAGGGACTGTCATCAGAGTTCTTGAAAATCCCAAAGACACGGCATACAAACCAAATTTTGCATTTTGCAGGGCTTGCGCCAAATGCATTGCACGTTCTGCTGATTCTAATTCGATCGCCATCATTCCGCCAAAACCATAACCTGTATTTATCATATTTTGATAATCTGAATGTTGCGTGTGTGTTTTTAACCCCGGATAAATCACAGGGACATTATTTTTCAAAAAACTGTCGGCCAAAAATTGTGCGGCCACAGAGTGAGCTTTCATTCGCACTGGCAAATGATCCAATCGCATATATAATTCATGCGCAATACGTGCATCCATAACAGGGCCTTTCAACATCACAGCACCCGTGTTGACATCAATCAAGCTTGCGATAAATTCTTTGCTGGCGCAGACGACTCCGGCGATCATGTCAGATGATCCTGAAATAAATTTCGTACACGAATGAATAACGATGTCGGCACCCAAATCAGCAGGTGTTATCAAACATGGTGCAAACGTATTATCGATAACCAGTGTTAATTTATATTTTTTTGCGATCTCTGATAATTTTTTAATGTTTGATAATTTTAATAATGGATTACTGATGGTCTCTGCGTACAAAACTTTCGTACGTGGAGTAATTGCTTTTTCTACGGCTGAAAAATCTTCGACATCGACAAAATTCACTTTGATATTTTGTTTGGGGAAGATATTTTTAAACAAGGCGTACGTTCCGCCGTAAACGGTGAGTGACGATACGATGTCGCCACCATCACCCATCAATTGTTCGAGCGTGCATGCGATCGCTGACATCCCCGAGGCAACACCCAATGCTGATTCTGTGTTTTCAAGTGCGGCCATTTTTTGTGAAAACATATTCACTGTGGGATTTGAATGGCGACTGTACAGATAACAACCTTCTTTTTCTCCTAAGAAAGTTTGTTCCATATCTTTGGGATTTAAAAAAGTTGCCGTTGTTGCCAGATCAATAACCGGAACAACTCCGCCTTCTTCGCCGAAATGTTGTAAATCACGGATTCGTTGTTCAGGAGTTGTTCTCATAATGACGTCCTATTTTCTATAAGCTTTTTTATTTTCCAAATCCTGTGAAATATCTTTTTTTCTTTGGTGCGCCAGAGGCACTTCCGCCGGCGCCACCACCAGCTGATCCGCCCGATCTGCGTGGGCCGCCGTAACCGATATTTAATCGTTTACCACCAGTGGCACGTTCAACCATCGCTTTGGCTTTGCCTTTTGAAATTAATGCTGCATTTTCAACAGCGTCTGAATGATACGGGTGTGATCTGTCGACCGGAATTTTTTTGCCAATTAATTTTTCGATATCTTTGATGAAGGCTTTTTCTTCGTTATCACATAATGAAATTGCAATACCTGAATGACCTGCTCGTGCTGTTCGTCCGATGCGGTGAACATAGCTTTCAGAAATATTTGGAATTTCATAATTAATAACATGTGTAATTCCATCCACATCGATTCCGCGTGCTGCGATATCAGTGGCAATCAAGACTCTGGTTTTTCCGTCTTTGAACGTATCCAAAGCACGCTGACGCGCGTTCTGTGATTTGTTGCCGTGAATGGCCTCTGATGAAACTTTATTTTTTACCAGTAATTCGGTCACCTTATTAGCTCCGTGTTTTGTTCGTGTGAACACGATCACGCGTGTGGCTTTGGGATCATTTAAAATATGACGGAGCAAATCTTTTTTCTGACTTTTATCAACGTACATTAAATGCTGTTCAATTTTTTCAGCCGTTGATGAAACCACAGCGACTTCGATACGAACGGGATTAATTAACATTGTGTTGGCTAGCTTTTCGATTTCTGGTGGCATCGTTGCCGAGAAAAACAAAGTCTGACGTTGTTTCGGAATCATTCCTAAGATTTTTTTAATGTCATGAATAAAACCCATGTCCAGCATGCGGTCGGCTTCGTCTAGAACCAACGTTTTTAAATTTTGAATTGATAATTTTCTTTGGCCAATCAGGTCTAACAATCGTCCGGGAGTTGCAATTAAAACATCAACGCCATGTTCGACGTTTCTGATTTGGGGCCCGATGGCGACGCCGCCGTAAACAACGGCCATATTGAATTTTACGTTTTCACCGTAAGTTTTAAAATTTTCAAAAATTTGAACAGCCAGTTCGCGAGTGGGTGTTAAAATTAATGCGTACGCATTTTTATTCGACGGAGCAGGGTATCTGGCCGTTGCGATTTGATTTAAAATCGGCAAGGCAAACGCTGCGGTTTTTCCTGTACCGGTTTGGGCACAGCCTAAAATATCTTTGCCTTCAAGCAGCGGCGGGATCGCTTGGGCCTGAATCGGAGTTGGTGTTGTATAGCCAGTTTTAATAATAGCTTTTTGGATCGGTTCGACGAGCTTGAGGTCTTTAAATTCCATGAGTGTTTTTGTCTTTTCTTGAGTTTTTGTGTTGCGCTAAGTATAAATTTACGAATGTCGTTTTTTTGATAGGACTTAGCGTTAAGGCATAAGTAACATGGCGGACTTAATAATGCAAATAGTGCTCAGTTTTAGTATTGTCTCGTTTTGAGATCTTCTTATGAGCGGATTTGGCTACTTATTAAACAAAATAAAGCTTATAGTTTACGGCAGAATTGCCGATAGAGAGTCTGTATGAATAAGCCAAAGATTTTGTTTGTCGAAGATAGCAAAGATTTACAGGAAATCGTCTGTTCGACTCTTGAAAATGAATATGAAATGTATACAGCACTTGATGCTGAAACTGGCTTGGTGATGTTTCAAAGGACTCATTTTGATTTGTTGATTGTTGATTTAGGTTTACCCAAAATGAATGGTTATAAATTTTGTACGACAATACGGTCTCAAGAAAAAATAACGAATGTTCCGATTATTATTTTTTCTGGCAGTATTGATGTTGAAGACAAACTGATGGGATTTTCAATCGGAGCCAATGATTATTTTTCAAAGCCCGGTGATCTGCGAGAATTGCGAGCTCGCATTCAAATTCAATTAAAAAAAATTGATCATAAACCAGCACCCAAAGAAATCGAAGTCGGACCCTTTCAATTAAATTTGATAGCTCAGTCAATTTGTTATTCAAATGATGGTGTGAAAAAAATGTTAGATCTGAGTTCGTTAGAATTTCGATTGTTACATTTTTTTCTGACACATATTGATCATGTCGTCAGCCGCGAACAATTGTTAGACCAAGTTTGGGGAAGTTCTCGTCATGTGAATGATCGCGCTGTGGACGCGATCATTTCAAAATTACGTCATAAATTGGATGCACATTCAGGATTGATTCAATCCGTTCACGGATCAGGATACAGATTTCTAAATCCTGAAGATTACAGACATCAAAAATTAAATCTTAAAAAAGTCAGCTAATTTAACATATTCGATCTAATATCCCGATAACAAATATTAAAAGACATCTCAATTTATGACATTCAGTTGTTGTAAATTGAGAATGTGATCAAAAAATCAAATTTAAATCATTAATCTGTAAAATCCGTTTGTAACACTATGTTCATAACGGAGGATTTAATGAAAAATGTACGTAAGCTGTTTGCAAAATTTTTGGTGTCAGTCTTGTTTTTTCTTTTGATTGTCGGGTGTACAAAAAAAGCCACAGATTCACTAGCGTCGGTCGTGGCATCAGGTAAAATTAGTATATCGTCAGCATCAGTATCCGCTGTCAATCAATCATCAGCGGCTGTGAATTATCAGGTCACTTACAGTGAAGTTTCTGCAGCGACTTTAAAAATCAGTGATATTATTTTGCAGCCGTCAGGAACTGTCAGTTGTACAAAAGCAATTTCAAATGTGACGGATACATCTGCAACAGTTAGCCTCAGTCATTGCGTGGGGGATGGTACTATTCGTTTTCAAGTTGGCGCAGGTTCGGCAACAAATTTATTAGGTTTGCTGATAGGCGCATCTTCGATGAGCGCAACAGTGACTGTTGATAATACGGGAATCACTTCGGCAAATTATAATGTTCGTCCGGGGTTGTATTCAGCAATTCCATCATCGATTGATGTAAATTTTTTAGAAAATATAGATACATCATCTGTTTCAGTAAGTGATTTTTCAATTGGCGGCAGTTGTGCAGGCGTCAGTATCGGCAGTTTTTCAGTGGCCAATTCTGGGGCGACAGTGAATTTGTCAGGTGTTGGCAGTTGTCAGTTGGGTGAAACAGTGATCTTAACTGTTATTCACACAGGTATTTTGGATATTCTTGGCAATAGCGGCAGTGGTTCAACTGTTGGCACCTACACAGTGACCAACGTGGGGCCAACAAGTGCTGTTTTTGTACCATCAACGGCAGCAGTGTCGCAGAATTTAACATCGTTCACATTAACTCCGTCAGGTTTTATTGATGAATCAACAGTGGGTATCGATGATTTCGTGATCAACGGAACTTGCGTTGGTGTTGCAGTTACTGGATACAGTATTTCTGATTCGGAAATTACAGCACAATTGTCTGGCGTGAGTAATTGTGTAAACGGGCAAACAATTATTATAACAACAGACTTATCGGGAATTAATGATGTCTCTGGCAATATAGGTTCTGGCGTTGTTGTCGCAACATATACGATCGATACAGTGGCCCCAACTTTTAATTTTTCGATTTCTTCATCGTCTGTTGCTGTAATTCCATCAATGGTTGACGTCGTATTTTCTGCAGATACAGACATGAATACTGTTGATGTCTCAAATTTTTCATTATCGGGAACTTGTTCAAGTATTGGAATTTCAAGCGTTGTTAAACTGTTAAATGTTGCGACAGTTCAATTCAGCGGAGCGAATGGTTGCGCCGATGCTGAAACAGTTCAGCTGGATATGAATATATCCTCAATTGTCGATGCCGTTGGAAATCTAGCTGTCGGTTCGAATTCTGTGATTTACACTTTAGACCAGCAAGGTCCGCAGGGAAAATTTTCTTTAAGCAGCAGTCATGTGAATGTGATGCCAAGTTCTGTTCAAATCCGATTTGAATCAGACACGAATATGAATACTGTAACAGCAGCAGATTTTTCATTCAGTGGCACATGTGGTGTTTCGTTAGCAAGCTTTGGAAAATCAGGAGCCAACGTGATATTAAATTTGTCAGGTCAAGGTGCTTGTATCAATGGTCAAACTGTTATCATTACTGAAAACTTAAGTGGTACAGCGGATATTTTAGGTAACGTTGGTGCAGGAAGTGATTCGTTAATTTTAACAATGGATACTGTTGGTCCGGTGGGTACTTTTTCGTTAGCAAGTTCAGTTGTTTCGTCAATCCCAAGTTCAGTTGATTTTGTTTTATCAGCAGATACAGATATGGACGCCGTCGTTGACAGCAATTTTTCCGTCACAGGAACTTGCGGTGCAGCGATAAATAATATTTCAATTTCAGGCAATACCGTGACTGTAAATTTAAATGGAACTTCAGTTTGTGCAAATACAGAAACTGTCGTTGTTCATGCCGCTGCCGCCGCATTTTTAGATTTATCTGGTAATGCTGGATCGGGCACTGTATCAGTCTCGTTCACTGTTGATAATGTGGGTCCTATTGCTTCATTCAATGT
>JAYTMM010000035.1:0-1724 GCA_043728555.1 Pseudobdellovibrionaceae bacterium | reverse complement strand
ATCTAAAGATTCAAAAACAAAATCAACTTCAAAGCCTGACTTTGTTTTGAAATACGTTAAAGATTTAAAATCCGGGCGTTGACGAAGTTCTGAAAAAACTAAATTTTCAAATCTGCGGCCGCGATTTGATTCTGTAGATGATTCGATAGCCTGAGACATTCCCAAATCATTTAAATAAATTTTAACAGGGTTTACACGCGCTACGTGCTCGGATGAGGTGTGCAAGCGAATGGGAAACAGAATGTAGGCGTCCTCCATCCAACGCAAAAAATCTGAAACGGCTTCTTTGTCTACAGACATGCCTTCGGCCTGCAATTTTTTAAGCATTTGATTGAGTGAAAATTTATTACCATATTGACGCATTAAGGAAACAAAGAGTTTTCGTGCAATTGAAACCTTGTGAAAATCATTTCGCTCGATTAAATCACGAAATAACAAAACCTCGAGATATTCATTTAAAATTCGGCGCCTCAGTCCATCATCCAGCGATTGAATTTCTGGAAAACCACCCCAATTTAAATACTGATCGAGAGCATTATTTATTTTTCCCAAATTGCGAGTGCTTTTGTCAGTGGAGTTAATTTTTTGAAACCGTAAGGCTTCGGAAAAAGAAAACGGGAACATTTCATAACGCAATGATCGCCCTCGCAATTCAGAGGCAATTTCTTTGCTTAACAATTTTGCAGATGAACCCGTTAAAAGCACCATCCACTTCTTATTCGTGGCCAGCCTTGAGGCGTACATTTCCCAGCCATCAACAAGCTGAATTTCATCCAACAAAATATAGTCAGGCTCTGCGCCGTCATTCAATTCAGAAAAACATTCAAGAATCATTGAAAAATGATTTGATTTAAAATCCAGAAGTCGCTCATCAAAAAAAGATAAAATCAGTGGCCGCTTCGATTTTTTTCTTAAAATCTCTTGCAAGAAAACAGATTTTCCTGACCTACGAATTCCTGTAATAACATTAGCTTTGCCGACTAGAGGCTTAAAAAGCGTTTCTCTGGGTAAAAAAATATCGTCAGCCTGTGCGAACTGGTTCAGCTGATCTGTTAAAATTATTTTAAGAGCCTCTTTGTTCATGACATTAGTCTAACACAAAGTGGTAGAAAAATACTACTACTATTTTAATAAAGTGGTAGTAAATTGCTGCCACTTATTAATGGGCCTTGGTGCGCGCAGAATGTCGATGGGTAAAAAATATGGGATTTGAGCTCACTTTTTTTGCGGACACGCTGCCTCAGTAATCCGTATCGTTTTTGTTTTCAATCAAATCAGGTTCTGGATCTTGCGTGAACCTCACCGCCGAAATTGTCTTTCGTCCATCTAAATGAGCGCGACATATTCGGTGAACTCCATCAAAAATCGATCCGTCTTGGCTAAAAATAATGGGATATTCAAAAGTCGCATTTGCTATTTTTCGGTAGTGCTCTAGTACCTTATTCACAGTCGGCTTGTGAGTGCCGCCAAACCAGACATCCTAATCAAAACAATCGAAACTCGCGACCTCAAATTCAAATACAGGGAGGTCCACTACTAATTTCCACAGGCGCTCTGTGTACCACGTGTAAACCTGATCGCCCCGCAAGCTTCGCACGCGGGACGGCTTTTCGACTTTTTTCTCGTGTCGAGTAGTCATATAATTTTCTCCTAATAAAAATATTGTGAGAAGATTTATTTCCCTCACAGAACCGTACTTGCGGTTTTCTCGCATACGGCTCTTC
>JAYTMM010000034.1:0-28179 GCA_043728555.1 Pseudobdellovibrionaceae bacterium | reverse complement strand
GCAAAAAAGCACAAGGCGGCCGCTAATGTTTGAATCATTTTGATGACTTAGCCCTCGGGACTGAGAACCAAAATGTCTTCGTTCTGAGATGGTTAATGAGATGAGTTGGCTCATCCGGTGAGTCAGAAATTGTTAGACTAATGATAGACTAAATTAGACTACTGGATGACCTTGGTGGACCTCGAGCGACCAAGTCGCTCGGAAGACCCGAGATAAGCCATTGAAAGTACTTGTAAGAGATTTCGTGAGTTTACGTTTTATTAGACTTGAGTTACAAATTCCGGTTACGGAATTTGGGGTGACCAACGGGGCTTGAACCCGCGACAACCGGAATCACAATCCGGTGCTCTACCAACTGAGCTATGACCACCACACTCGTTAAAAACGTTTGTCTTTTATAATAAAATTGCAAAAAAAAAGCAAGTTCAATAGATGAACTTGCTTACATAAAGATCAAAAAATGAAATTAACGATTGATAATTTCGTCAAAAAACTTATCGGCCTCTTGTGAATGCGCACATGTTCCAGATTTATGGCTTTTCAAAGCTTTAAACCCAGCCAATTCAGTTCTGCCAGAATCTAAATTGTGCGTTTGAATATATTGTCTGGCTGGAATTTCTAACCGGGACATATCTGCAAATAACGTATTATAAGCCTCATTATTTTGATTCAATTTTACAACTGCGGCTTGTGCCGCAGGGTCAGCGGATGAAATTAGTGCAGCTTTTACTTTATCAATATCTGCAAATATTGACGTGACCAATTCACGCGCTTTTTTTGATGACGACACAACATAATACGCACCATTTAAACGTTGATCAGCGGAAACCAATTTAAATTCAGAAGTATCATATTTTTCTGCAAGCATTGATTCGATTGTCATTTCTTCTAACGAAAAGCGCTTTAAAAATTCAACAATATTAATATTCGCCAAACTTAAAAATTCAGCGGCCTCTGTATATGATTTAATATCTGCTGCTGATGTTGCATTTTTAAATTTTGCATCATAATTGCTTAAATTTGTATTTACGTTCGTTCTGATTTCTTCGTCCGAAGCTCCCGCTAAATCTGAAATCGCAGTACGAAATAAATGATGTGTGTATTCATGAGTTAGTGTCCAGCGATCAGAATCCACGCGCACTTGAATAGCTGCTTCGGCGCTGACTGTAGATAAGTTTTTATAATTTTTTGGCAAATACAAACCCAATAGATTTTTTCCAATCGCATCAAAAACTGAGCGGATTTCAGATGGCGCCTCTGGCAACGAATTTGTATATGCACATGAATCTGTTGTTGAAAAATAACTTGTTTTATAAAAACGAACACCCGTTAATTCAGCGAAACGAACAGTTTCTGAACCACTGACATTCATTAATGGCAACCATCTGTTTTTGTCGATTGTTTTATTAAAAAAAGTTTTTTCAAAACGAACAGCCAACAATGCTTGTGGCGCTTGTGGACCTTGATCAAATTTAAACTCACACGATGGATCTTGGCCTGTTGGCTTGGTCGGACCATTTGGATCCTTAACCAACTTTGAACCATCACTGCCGCCTTGTGAACAACTCATTAAACTGACCACTGCTAATATTGAAACAATAAAAATCTTCATCAAAAATCTCCCCTTTTGATCGTTCATTTAAGCAAATAAATTTGCATATTTTTTAAAATTTGAACGAAGCTAATCTGGATCTTAAATTTTGTAAAGCCACTTCACAAGACGGACCAAAACTTCGGTGTCTTTTTTACAGTATTGTAATAAGTTTTTATGGATTTGTTCTTTTTCGACAGCTGACGTATTTGAATTGATCAGCTTTATATACGATCTCTGCGCAGCGCCACCGTCCGCGATATCAAGACCATTATAACTAGCTTCGGCACCTAGAATCGCTGGAGCCACATTTTTCAAACTGAAGCTGTCTTTAAAATTATGATCATAAATATGTTCACGAAAAATCGGCAGAGGATCCACAAGACGATCTTTGATTTGAATTAAGTCTTTTGCAAATTGTGGAAAATAATCAGCCAGATCCTGCAAACATCCCGCTTCAAATTTTGCATAATAAGCAACAACTGAACTGGTACTGGGAAATTGTTTAAAAATTTCAACTAGTTTTTGAATTACTGCCAGTCTGGGATCAAAATCTTGATCCTTTAAAAATTCAAAATGTTCAGTTTTAATATCTTCAATCGAATTCAAAACATGAATACTGAATTGAAATGGCACTTGCTGAAATGGTCGTGTACCATCGAATTTAGGAATCGCATAGCTGATTGTCTCAAAATCTAAAAAAATCAATGGAAAAGTCCATGATTCTAAAGACTTTTTAACCTCAATAGAATTCACAAATCGTTTTTTTGTTTTTTGCACATCCAGAAATATTTTTTGCTTTTCATTGAGGTCATCAGTTTCAAGCAAACGTGGATCAAAAATATCAATCATTCGCTTGTCATAGAGATCCCACTTTTTATCGTTCAATGTCGGAATATTGAAAATGCTGTCTGTCGGAATAGTTTTTTCTGAAAAACATTTGTCAAAAAAAACACAGGGGTTTGGTTTTTGACAATGTTTGCCAATATCAACAACTGGAATTTCGTCAGATTTTAATTGCGGGAATAATATATTTAATTTCACTGAAATCTGCGGATGCAATTCGCGTAATTTTTCAGTGACATCAACTTCAGTGAATATATTTTCTAAATTTGGATACGTACATAAATTATTTAAATGAAATACAGATATCTTTTCAATCGGCAACCCTGCATTCGCAATAATCCATGCTTGCAGACCGATATCGTCCAAATGTTCATCTTTGACTTTGGTCGTCGATTTAACTTCAGCGATATGCCAACGTTCAGTCTGTTCATTATAAATTAATAAATCGATTCTTGCAAAACACCCCTTGTATTCAAAGGCGGCTTCGAAAATAACTTTCGTTTTCAAAGTTAATAATTCTTTTGTTTTTTTTAATGCACCAACGAAATCCCAAGGTGTATTTTCAATAATTACGACATTTGAATATTTTTTTGCGTAATGGCCTCTAGCAAATTCACTGACAGCATTTCCCTGATCAAACAAGGCCTGTAATTCAGGGCCGATTTTTGGCTCAAGCTCTTTGTGGTGTATTGATAAATAAAATGATTTTGGGCATTGATACCCGCGCATAATTTTAGTTTTACTGATCAGTTTTGGGATTGTCTTCACCACCAAACTGTACCAAGATAATTACATGTCTAAAACAGAAAAAATTGTAAAAACAAAAATGATGCTGGCCAAGATTAAATCGGCGAATTTACAAGGCGTAAAAATGGATTCTGCAATTTTAGGAAGCGGAGATTTAAATCGAGACGGCGTACCACGACTGCCACCCGATCAAAAAATTGTAAAAAATTGGCCTGTTCTGGATTTAGGAATTTTGCCTGAAATTAAATTATCTGATTGGTCACTGACCGTCGACGGACTGTGTGAAATTCCAAAAACATACACGATCGATGATCTAAAAAAATTGGGTGAAACGACGGATACTTCAGATTTTCACTGTGTCACTGGCTGGTCGCAATATGATATGAAGTGGCAAGGTGTACTGTTTTCAAAAATTGCAGCCGATTGTAAAATTCAGACAGAGGCAAAATTTGTCTGGATCGAAGCCTTTGATAATTACACAACCAACATACCCATCGAAGAAGCCCTGAAATATGATGTGCTAATCGCATACAATGTCGACGGCAACCCTTTACCCAAAGAACACGGCGGCCCCGTGCGAATGATTACACCGCAACTGTGGGCTTGGAAAGGTGCAAAATGGATCAAGCGAATCACATTTATGCGCGAAGATCGCAGAGGCTTTTGGGAAGAACGCGGCTATTCAAACAGTGCGATCCCATGGTTAAATGATCGTTACACCAAGGATGAACCCAGCGAATAATTCAGTTTCAGATTTAAATCTATTCGAATAATTTTTGGCATTGATTGAAATTAAATTTTTCTGAAACCGGAACTGGATATTGTTTAAAAGATTTAAACATATCCTTAAAATACCCATTATAAAAAGCATCAAACAATCCACCCTGCTGAATATTATATTCCCAACCACTCGGACCAATTTTTTGAGGTTGAGTGATATAAAAACGTAATGATTTTGTGATATCAATATGTGGTGATCTGAACAATCGAAACGTTTGATCGGTTCTGAAGCGCTCGTAATGCTTCATCCAATCACCGACGGAAACTGGTCGTCGCAAGCTTGTATCAAGAGCCCACCACTCATTTGAATTTAAATCTTTAACGATTGTTGCGACGTGAAACTGCCAAACTTTACCTGGAACATTCATTGGTCCTACGACGAAAATTTTTTTGATACTTTCTTTATTTAAACCATACCTTAAAAGATCTAAATGTAGTTTTAATGCACGACCAAAACAAAAACCAAGTTCACCTTCTGGGTCATATTGTTTCTGTGGATCAGTGTTTAATGGATCATTGATTAATTTTGAAATCAACATCTGACCTTGTTTCAACGTAATACCAGATAGCCGTCCGCTTGATACTTCGGGATTATAATTTTGAATGGATTCAAGTAATTTTTGATTTTGCTCTGAAATATTGTTTTGGTTGTTATTTTGGTTTTGTTGAATTTCGGAATCCCTACGCTGGTACAAATCTTCACGAATCGGATGCGTCTCCCAATCGTACGACACGACAGGCTCAGTCGCATGTAAAGGCAAACTGACTGAAATTAAAATAATTAAACCAAAAATAACTGATAACATCACAGACTTATATGCAAAATTGATTCTATTTAATACACAACCAAATCGAATATAATCACATAGAGTGTCATTTTTTAAAACATTACGACAAAAATTGTTTCATATTTGTGTTTTTGATTTATAGTTTCTTTATGCAAAATAACACTCCAAATTTAGACGTTAAAAGTAATCTTAAAAAACCACGCACGATCATTGAACCTTTTAAGATCAAAATGGTCGAACCCTTACCATTTTTAACAAAAAATCAACGTGCAGAAATTTTATCTGAAGCAGGTTATAATTTATTTTTAATCAAAGCCGAAAATGTCACTTTTGATTTTTTAACAGATTCAGGCACCACTGCCATGAGCGCCACACAATGGGGCGCAATGATGATCGCTGATGAAAGCTATGCCGGATCACGCAGTTACCATAAATTTGAAAAAGTTGTTCAAGATTTAACTGGATATTCAAATATTATTCCGACACATCAAGGTCGTGCTGCAGAAAAAATATTTTTTTCTGCTTTGGTTAAACCAGGCCATAAAATTCCGTCGAACAATCACTTCGATACAACTCGTGCGAACATTGAACAACTGGGCGCAGAAGCCGTTGATATGGTCATCGCCGAAGGCAAAGATCCACAAAAAATTTATCCATTCAAAGGCAATATTGATTTAATTAAATTAGAAAATTTTTGCAAAGAATATCAATCGCAAATTCCCTTCGGCATGATCACGATCACAAATAACACCGGTGGTGGTCAGCCTGTAAGTCTTGAAAATATCGAAGGCGCTAGCAAAATTTATAAAAAATACGGCATTCCATTTATTATGGATGTTTGTCGTTTTGCAGAGAACAGTTATTTTATTAAAATTCGCGAAGAAAAATATAAAAACACATCCGTCAAAGAAATTGCACAACTTACTTTTTCAATGGCCGATGGTTGTTTAATGTCAGCGAAAAAAGATGGCCTTGTGAACATCGGTGGATTTATCGCCTTAAAAAATTCAGCACAAAATACCGATTGGACTCAAAAACTGCGAAGCCTTTTGATTTTGATGGAAGGTTTTCCAACATACGGTGGCCTTGCCGCCCGAGACCTTGAAGCCCTTGCAGTCGGTTTAGTTGAAGTTTTATCAGAAGACTATTTATCATATCGGATCGCTGTATCAAAATACATGGGCGAAGGTTTAAATAAATTAGGCATACCAACAATGCAACCCACAGGTGGCCACGCTGTTTATATTGATGCCAAAAGTTTTTTGCCACACATTCCGCAAAATCAATTCCCAGGGCAATCATTAGCTTGCGAAATGTATTTGCAAGAAGGCATCAGAACTTGTGAAATAGGTTCTGTGATGTTCGGGAAAACTGTAGAAAATAAATTTATTCCTTCAGAAATGGAATTGGTCAGATTGGCCTTTCCGCGACGAGTGTACACGCAAAGTCATTTTGATTATATGCTGGAAGGTTTTGAAGACATCGCCGGAAATAAAAATAATTTGCGTGGACTTGAAATGACGTATGAACCACCGTTTTTACGACATTTTACGGCGAAGTTTAAGCCGCTGAAATAAAATTTAAAAAGGCACTTGTTTTACAAGTGCCTTAATCAAAATAATTAGACTTTAACCCTAAAAATTATTGGCAAGTGACTTTACTAGTTCCTTTGCCGTTGTCTGAAACACTACATTCTTTTGTCTTTAAAAGACCTTCCTCTGATTCAAAATGAGGAGTTTGCGAGTCATACTGAACGCCAGCATATTTAACAACACAGTCACGTGCAGCTAATTTTTTAGTGGCTTGAGATTTTTTTTCAATAACGACAACCCATTCACTTGGGTCAGTTTCATCACTTATACAAACTAAATAGGTCTCATTGAAATCTCCGGCTGTTAAGAGCTTTGCTCCGCAAGAACCTCCAGAGGCTTTGAATTGTTTGTAACTTGATTCTGTTGCTGCTTGCACAGCTTGGTCAGCACACTTTAATTTTTCTGTACTGGCCCAAATAACACTTGAAAAATTTAAAGTCAGTAAACTTGTGATGATTAATTTCGAAAACATATGATTTCTCCTTAATTTTAAATTATTTTAAATTGTCACAACATGTAGCAATAAAAAATTTGTTTATGAAAAAGAAATATCATAAAATTTTTATTTATGGTGTTAAGATTATATTTTTTAGAAAACTTTCAGAGATGTAAATAAGTTAGACAGTCTAAATTAACTTTATTTGAATACGGCTACTTTTTATATAACATCAGTGCTTTTGAATTTAAATAATCTAAAAAAAAATTAGGCAGAACTCGTTGCAATGTGTAATTTATAAATTTTCGTGGCACAGGGGTATATCTGATTTTTGGCCTTTTTGAAGAACTGGCGTGAAAAATATCGTTCACAATAATTTCTGGAGCTAGTGCATTTTTCTTTTCATTCATCGCAAAAGAAATAAATTTTTCGAAAGATTCTTTATAAATTGTTTGATTGTACAACGCCTTAATTTTTTCAAATCCCTTGTCCCAAATCGGCGTTTGTACTGAGCCTGGGCCTATAATAATCACTTTAATACCATAAATATTTAATTCACGACGAAGTGATTCTGAAAAACCTTCTACGGCATGTTTGCTGGCGCAATAGGCTGCCAAAAATGGAGTTCCGTTTTTACCACTGACGGACGAAATATTTATAATTCGACCGCCTGTTGATTTTTGAACAAACGGAATTAAAACTTGAGTTAATTTCATCAGTGATAAAACATTAACATGAATTATTTCTGTGACCTCGGAAAAATTTTGAAACTGAAATGGTGCCGCCACTGCGACACCTGCATTATTTATTAAAACATCAATGTGTTCGATTTTATTTTTTTGTAAAGAATTTGGTATTTCAGAAATTTGATCCAATTTTGATAAATCAATTTTTATCAAAATAAATTTTTCTGGATACTTTGCAGATAAATCAGATACAGAATTTTCATCTCGTAGTGTTCCAATAACACAATCTCCACGCTTTAAAAAAGCAACGGCTGTCGCTTTTCCAATACCTGAACTGATGCCCGTGATAAAAATCGTTTTCATTGAGGCTCTTCTATTTCTTAATTATTCTAAAATTACACGACGGGGCATTCTGGCATCACAGTGACCAGAAAAATTATGATCAGCAACACGAACGATCGGTGATGTTTCTAAAAACCGGCGTAGCCCCGGAGTATTTACTTCGATCATTGTTTTAACGGCTTGTGGATCTGGATTATGTGAAAATCCTAATTCAAATAACAATGACCAAATACCATGTTTAAAATACGCGTAGTCTTCGAATGTACCATCGGCCGGATATAAAACCTGAGTGTTATTTCCTGTTTGATATTTACTCTCTAAGGTCGCTGCTGCAACCAAAGTTTTATATTGATCATCATAGGGTGTTGATAAATCTGTTGTTGAAATTCCCCATGGGTAAACAACCGCGGGCCAGTACGTATGTAGCGTGGCTGAAATTTGAATGTTTTTATCAACTAAAAATTGCGCCAAGGCCTCTGTGGATTTTAACTGATAAGGCGCATCGTGTTTGCAAGGACTTGGATAGTCACGATTTGCATCCGTCACACTAGATTGTGCGTTTGATTCAAATCTGTCGTTACGATTGTATCCCGAAATATTTAAAACCGGAATCACATACACAGTTTGCTTTTGAATCGGATTTTTTGCCAAAGCATCCGCAAAACCCAAAGCCACAGCCGTTGATCCGTATTCATTCCCATGATGCGTGCCCACAACCAATGAAGCCACAGCGCCATTACCAATTTTCAAACCCTTAATCGGTTGACCTTGACTATTTGTGCCCATCGTAAATACAGAGACATTCGCAGGATTTGAAGCTGCGATTTGATCCATATTTTTTAAAACTTGATTATAATTATTTGCCGATGGTGTCTGTAACAAAAAAAGACTTAAAATTGTTTCTAACATAAATGATCACTCCTGTTTTTTTAAATTTAAAGTTTAAATGTTAAATCGTTCATAAATTTATTTTTTATAAATGCTAATTTTATTTTATTGTCCGACAAAATCGCCTTCGGATAATAATGTTTAATAATATCCAAATAACTGCGACCTAATTTGCTTTGTGCAAAAGTTCCATGCTGACAAAGCCCTGCTCCGTGGCCATAACCTTGACCAGACAATATAATTTGATTTTCTGTGATTTCGATGTTTGTCGGTGAATTTCTGATTTGATCGAAACCAAATTTTTCTCGTAATTTTTGAATCGAAAATCCAGATAGCTCGATAATTTTATTTTTAAACTTTTTCAATCTGAACTGGTCCAACAATTGAGTTGAGTTTTCGGTGTCCACAGTTGAAATTACAAATTGCCATTTATTTTTTTCTTTCAGTGAACACCAGGGATCTGTGGCGAAACCTGAATCAACCGCCCCATTCCATACTAAGTTTGAAGGTATTGTCTGCCCGCCACAATCTGAATGATAGAATGCTTTTAATATTTTTTGATTTTGATCCATTAAAAAAATATTTGCAGTTTCAGTCACAGCTTCGTAAGCTTTTTTTGAATTTGTAAATTCAAAAACCTGATCCATCTGATCCGATTCGACATGATACGATTTACTTTGGCGTTCTTGCATCCGCGCTAGTACGTAGGACCTTGCCACAACAGCCTGAGCCTTCAGGGCTTCTTTGGGCCACGACAACGGCATTTCTTTGGACAATACGCCAGCCAAATAATCATTCAATGCAACCACACTAATAACATCAAACTTTCCGTTGTCTTTTTTCTGAACGACATTTTTTATTTTTGAATTTTCCGCAAGCAATGGACGTGATTCTAAATTTTTTTGCGTACGTACGCGTACGAAAATATTCTGTGCTAAAAGCACCTCTGAGAAAATAAGAAATATGACAAATATGATGGTTTTCACTTTGACCAGTTGACCGCAACTAAAGACATAGGACGAGGAAGATTTTGCCGGCCTTGATTTTTTTGGCCTGAAGTCCAGATAGTTTTTATTATTTTATCGCCTTTATTTCTTATTTCTTGAATTAACGCATTGAGCATGTCTTAAAAAATTTGATAATCTGCTTTTTGTTTGATCCGATATCATCGAACTCTTAGGATCAAAAAAAACTGGAGAAATTTGTGCTATGGCTTCTAAATTGGATAGTCTGAATTTTGACAAAACTAAACTTGATATCACCAGGCTTCAGTATCTGCATTTTAATACATCGAATCCTTTGCAGTACACAGATCACTGCAACAGCGCCTATGAACTTTGGAAACATCAATGGACAAATACTTTTTCAGAATTAGGTGTTGATAAAAAACTGACCAGCGACGATTTTTTAAATCGCAAACTGTGCGGACTTTTTAACAAAGATCAAGCCGTTGGTTTTATACTGTACCAGAATGTCGATCTGAAATTAAATGCGAACTATGAAACTCTTTATTTTCACAACTACACTCCCGACCTTGTTCATCATCAGAAAATAAAAAGAGATCAGGTCTTTATTATCAGTTATATGACATTGAATCCGCAATGGCGAAAAACAAATACAAATTTTTCTATCTCTGAGTTACTGATCAGTTTTGTCGTTTTAGAATTTAATTTTTCAAATGCCCAAAGAATTATAGGATATTTTAGAAACAATAGATCAACGAATCAAATTTTCTATCGACATGCGGGGCGTTTTTTATCACAGAAATCGGCCTATAATGTGGATGTTGATTTTGCCGAAATTGAAATCGAAAAATCACACTTATCAACTCAAAAAGATCATGCCATCCTCAGTTTAAAACTGTGGGAAATATTTAATACTCAAAATAAATATAAAAACACAAAGGAGACAACACATGGAACTGAAATCAGTCGTCGACAACAAGAATATGAATTCTTTAGTCAAAAATTTACGAGAAATGGATTGGAGCAACAAAGCTATTTATAGCCAATGGCTGGCGCAGAGCTATTACTACACACGATACAGCACACGCATGTTGGCCTTTGCTGCGGGCTGGACTGAAAATATGGATCAGTCGTATTATCGTAGGTCTTTAAAACATATCGCCGAAGAGCAAGGTCACGATCTGATTGCAATCAACGATCTGAAAGGCCTTGATTGCAGTATCGAATCCTTTAAAGAACTGGGAACAACTCGCGCGCTTTGGGAATGCCAATTTTATAAGATACAAAAAGATCCCACATTTTTATTAGGCTATATTTTAGCCCTTGAAACATTAGCCGTAAAAACATTTAAAGAATTCAACCATGAACTTTTGAAAACATATTCTGAAAAATCAACTCATTTTGTAAAGGTGCATGCCGATGACGACCCTGACCATGTCGAGGAAGCACTCATTCAAATCAACAAATGCAATACTGAACAACAACAACAAATTTTATTTAACTTCGAACAAACGATCACGATGTACAACTGTATGCTTCAAGAAATTAAATCAACTGTAACTACAATTAAATAATTGGATTTTCCCATTCAAAAATAAAATCAACTTGTAAAGTCGATGCCCAAGCTTTGACGCTGGCATCGACTTCTGTAAAGCAAGGCGTGATATTTTTCATATTCATTTCGAAAGTTCTTTTTTTAGGATGCAAACTTTCAACCAACTCATGATTTATCAAATCCCACTTGAAATTTTTTTTATCCAATTGACAAATTTCAGCTGCTCGCTTCATCAAATTTAAATGCACGTCTTGATCTCGCCAGAATAGCTGCGGAAATGGGATCTCTCGCATTTGCGTATCAGTGTACGAGCACAATTTTTTAAATTCAGAATTGCTATAGATCTGCATATTTTCTGGAAAACTGTAAACTTCAATTATATCGCCGATTTCAATTTGATTTATAAAATCAGATGAAATTGCTAATCGATTTAGCTTTAAAAAATCAATCAGTTTGTTTTTTTCTAGATCTAAATTGTAATCCGCATAATCGGGTTTTTGAATAATTTTTGAATTCATATATTTTACTCTCTCTGTCGTGATTGTTTTTTAAATCAAAATCTAAGTCGATAATACGAGACAAAAACAAGTCTGAATATTTTCTGTGTCTAAGTATAAGCTTCCTGTGTTTTTCTCAGCCAGATATTTTGACAAACTTAAACCAAGCCCTGTACCTTTGTCGCGGCTTTTGGTCGTATAAAATGACTTAAATATTTTATCTATATCGTCTTTACAGATTCCACCTCCGTTATCAACAACAGATAGTTTAATTTTTTTATTTTGAAGATTCTCCAACAGAATTTGAATGCGTGGCTGTTCACGCCCCACAAGTACATCTACCGCATTTCGAATCAGGTTTACCAAAATCTGGGTGATTTCAGATGGTATACCGCGAACTAAAATATTCATCTTGTTCATATCTACTTCGATTTGAATTCCACTTAGTCGAATATCTTGTCCTAACAAATTCATCGCATCTTCAACCAGCCCTGAAAGCAAATTATTTTCAGGTTGATCAGCGGACGTATCTCTAGAAAAATTTTTAAGCGATCGTATAATTTTTGTAATTCGATCTGAATATTGATAGATTTTATCTAAGCTATCTAATATTTTTAATTTATTGTCTGCTGCGTTTTCAAATAAAATTTTAATATATTGAGTTTTCGCAACAATTACAGTCAACGGATTATTAATCTCGTGCGAAATTCCTGCGGCGATTTCTGCCAACCCCTTCATTCGATCCAAATTAATTTGATTCATTTGCAACTGATCAATGTGACTCTGCATTTCAATTTCTGAATCAATCAGATCATTAAATTTAATGTAAAAAAAATTAAATACAGTTTGATCGGAAAATATCAAAGTTTGAAATTGAAATCCTATCTTAAATTGAACAGATTCAGTTTTTAAAACAGATAATTCATATTTTTTTGAAGTCCGCAGTTGATTTAAAAAAATATCTAAATCGTATTTATTTCTAAAATGTTCCAGAAAATTGTTTAACTCTTTTTCAATCAGCATCTCAGATTTAAACAGAAGTTTAAAATTCGTATCAAATAGAGCCACTTTTTCTGGTAAAGCATTCACAAAATTTTGTAAAATTGAAATCTCGGTATTCATATATAATACATATCGGATTAAAATGATAAAAATTAAATTTAATTTTTATATAAACCAAACATCGCTTAATCTTATTAAGTCTTCAAAGGAGAACACATGAATCTGAAACCCAACATTGCAATGATCGACGACGAATACGACCTGCTAGACACTTACAAAGAACTTCTGGGCTCTAAATACAATGTGACCGAATTTTATACCGCGGATTCATATCTGAACTTCATTGATAAAAATAAAACTAACCCGTTCGAAGTCGTCATCACAGACTACAACCTGGGTCCAGGTCAGAACGGTCTTGATATGCTTGAACAAGCCAGCCGCAGCAGTAAAAGTTCGGCATTTATACTGATGTCCGGCTACTTAGATAAAGAAAGTACTCTCAGAGCACATAATATGGGTGCACATCGCATATTACCTAAACCCATCCGCATCGAAGCTTTAGAACACGAAATTCAAAATTTAATTTACGAATTTCAAGTTGAAAAAATCAGAAAAGAAACTAAAGAACTGACTCTTAAATTAAAAGAACTTTGTAGCATTTTTGATGTTTTTTTAGAACAACATTTCAGTAAAACCCAAATTGATGAATTTTTCATGCGCATTTTAAATCCGGATTCTTTGGACAAAAGCATAAGCTTCAGGAGTTATGTTTTAAATATCGAAGAAAAGTTATATCGCAATATGAAGATGGACGAAATTTTAATGCGCCAAATTAACATTAAAAAAAAGGTTGTCGAGAATTAAGAACTTATTTGAAGGATTGTTTTTTTTAAATAATCCCAAGTTTGTTTTTTAAATTCAGGTTTTTTTAATAGCGTACGCGCAGAGAAAGTTTCAAAATCATTTTTTGGATGATCGACAAAGTAAACTTGAACTTTAGATTTGATATTATTTTTTTCATTGAGGTTCAAAATTTGAAATTGATCAGGATTTAACTTCATAGCTAGGATTATTTTTGAAAGTAATTCGTTTTCTTCTAGAGAGTATGTTTCATACCCCTCAATAAAAAATCCTAAATCAATGATCTGATCGGCTTTTAAAAGCTCCTCTGATTTTTGATTTAGGATCTGGTTATCTGTCTCAGCAGATACAATCTGCTGGACGCCCAAGGTTTTTTCTAAATAGTGACTCAAATATTGAGTTTTTTTTTCGTCTAAACCTTGAACTGACATACTATAAAATTGGGTAGTGATTAAACTTTGTGTCTGAACATGATCAGTCCGTGAGAACTGTCATACGGAGAAAAAGCCACCGTCACGCGGTCACCTGGAACAATACGGATACTGAATTTCTTCATTTTTCCGCAAAGTTTTGCAGCTACGCTGACACCGTTTTCAAGAACGACGGTATATGAACCGCCACCCTTAATTTCGACAACTTTTCCGTCGATACTAACTAAATCGTCTTTAGCCATTTAAATCACCAGTCCAAATCGATTAGTAACGTCCGCCACCGCCGCCACCGCCGCGTCCGCCACCGAAACCACCACGACCGCCACCGCCGCCGCCGCCACCAGTGCGAGGTTCTTGAGGTTTAGCGATAGTAACGTTCACTGGACGACCATTTAATTCTTGGCCATTTAATTTGTCGATTGCTTCGTTTGCTAATTGATCAGTAGCCATCTCAACAAAACCGAAACCTTTTGAACGGCCAGTGTCACGGTCAGTGATGATTTTTGCAGATAAAACTTCGCCAACTTGTGCGAAAAATGCACGAAGTGATTCAGAATCTGCCTGAAAAGAGATTTGTCCTACGTATAACTTATTGTTCATGGGGCCTCCTTGAAAGTGCCTTTGATTATGATCAAAACTTTTGGTTTTGATTGTTAGGTCTTTGAAAGAGGTCGATCACGAAAAACATTATTCAATAACGAGAGCTCTAAAGACAAAAGGACTTAACCATAATGCTTTAAAAAAAACAAGACTTTAAACATTTACTTTGAGTCTGCAGAATCTGAAACATCAGACAAAACTTCAGATTCGTCATCATTCAAATGAAGTAATATTCGATCGGCCAAAATACGATTAAACGTTTTAAGTGCGGCTAATTCTTCAGCATCTGCCTCTTTAATAGCCTCGATAGAATCGTATGTTTTTAATAATATTTGTTTTCGCTTTGCACCCAAACCCGAAATGTCATCCAGTTCACTGGCCAATGTTCTTTCTTCGCGGCGCTTCCTGTGGAATGTAATCGCAAATCGATGGGCCTCGTCACGCAGCCCCACCAAAATCTGCAACGCCTCCGAATTGTTTTTAAATGTGATCGGGTTTGCTCGCCCTGGCAGAAAAAATCGTTCTTCGCTGGATTCAACTTCTGCGGCTTGGTAATCAGCTTCGGTACGGGCTTTTGCAAGACCGACAACTGGAATGTGTTCTTTTTTAATTTCTTTTAAAATTTTTACAGCTTGTGACAACTGGCCTTTACCACCATCAACAATAATTAAATCGGGCTCGTCGTATTCTGTGTGTTGAAATCTGCGATTTAAAACTTCGTACATGGATTTAAAATCATCAATGCCCGTAACTGTTTTAATAATGTATCTGCGGTAATGATCTTTGCTGGGGCGGCCGTCTTCGAAAACAACTTGGCTTGCGACCGTTTCTGATCCTTGAAAATGTGAAATATCAAAACATTCAATACGTACAGGAATTTTAAATAATCCTAATTTAGATTTAATTTCTTCAAGCCCTCGTTGTTTAACGGCTTCTTTTGAGGCGTGTTTTTCAAAGTGTGATTTTGCATTTGATGAAGCCATTTCAATCAAGCTGGCATTTTTAGGATCGGTCGGGAATCGGACAATCACATCACGACCACTTCGTTCTTTCAGAACAGCCTGCATAAGTTTATTTAAATCCATTCCTAAATCTATGACTGTTAAAACTTCGTCCGGAATAATATTGTCTTCGTAATATTGATTTAGAAAAGAAACAAACCAATCACGAATATCACCCGTTTCATTAGATTCGTCTGCCACATTTGCTTCAAGACTTGAAAGCATATGCGACCGTGTCCCGATGACTCGGCCAGATCTGACGTGAATTGTTTCAATCAATGTTCCGCGTTCGTCACCGAAATATGAAATGACGTCTTGATCAATTTCACTTGAATCATTCACAACAGCTTGCCGTTCTAAAATGTTTCTTACGGCAAACATGGCATCACGAGCTCGCGCGGCCACTTCGAATTTTTCCTCAGCGGCGGCCGCTTTCATTTTTGATTCAATGTCTTTTAATAATTTTCGACTGCGACCTTTTAAAAAATCACGGGCGCCTTCGACTTCAGATTTATAATCATCTTTGGTGATGTAATTCACGCATGGCGCCGTACAACGACCAATTTGATGAGTCATACAGGGGCGTGTTCGAGTTTTAAAAATATGATCTGTGCAATCTCTGATTTTAAAAACTCGGTTTAAGAATCTGATCGTCCCGAACACAGCGCCACCGGACGTATAGGGACCAAAATAATGAGCACCGTCTTTTTGAACTTTTCTTGAAAGATAAAGTCTTGGGAATGAGTCGGCCCATGATAATTTGATATAGGGATATGATTTATCGTCTTTCAATCTGATATTATATTTAGGTCGATTTTTTTTAATCAAAGAAGCCTCAAGCAAAAAAGCTTCGACTTCTGTTTTTGTTAAAATGTATTCGATCACTTGAATATTATGAACAAGAGCTCGTGTTTTTGCCGAATGGTCTTTCGAATCTAGCAGATAACTTTTGACTCGCGATTTTAAATTTTTAGCCTTACCGATGTAAATAATTTTATCTAAAGAATTTCTCATCAGATAGACTCCGCTTTGCGTCGGAAATTCGCTGACTAATTTTTTTAGATTTTCAATTTTTTCATATTGATCCGTTACGGCCATTTTTATTTATCACCGTCTTGAATCGACTTTGATTCTTTGGATGTGTCTCCGTCACGAATTTGTAATTCTAAAATTTGTAAGCGTTTAATTTCATCACGGATTTTTGCGGCGTCTTCAAATTCAAGATCTGACGATAATTTTTTCATTTTTTCTTTAAGCTTAATAATTTCTTGACCAATTTTATTGGGCTTATCTGAAAATTTTTGCAACCTCTCTGCGATTTTATCTTTTTCACCGGCTATTTTATAAGCCCCGACAGAACCGTCAAACATATTACCCAGACCTTCACGGATTTTCTTTTTGATCGTCATGGGCGTTATGCCATGTTCAGTGTTATAAGCCGATTGAATTGTTCGACGTCTGCTGGTTTCATCCATCGCTTTTTTCATTGAATCTGTAATACGGTCTCCGTATAAAATCACTTGGCCATTTGAATTTCTGGCCGCACGACCAATGGTTTGAATCAATGATCTTTCGCTCCGTAAAAAACCTTCTTTGTCGGCATCAGTAATTCCCACCAATGAAACTTCGGGAATATCCAGACCTTCACGCAATAAATTGATGCCGACCAGAACGTCAAATACACCCAAACGTAAATCGCGAATAATTTCCATCCGCTGAATCGTTAAAATTTCACTGTGCAAATATTTAATTTTAATGCCTAATGATTCGTAATATTCAGTCAGATCTTCGGCCGATCTTTTGGTTAATGTTGTAATCAGCACCCGCTCGGATTTTGCAACGCGAATTCTGATTTCTTTTAATAGATCATCGATCTGATTTTTGACCGGACGAACTTCAATGACCGGATCAATTAACCCTGTGGGTCTAATAATTTGTTCAATGATCAGACCTTCTGATTTTTCAAGTTCATACTGCGCAGGCGTTGCTGAAACATAGACGACTTTGTCCATTAATTTTTCAAATTCTTGAAAGTTCAAAGGACGATTATCAAGCGCTGATGGCAGCCTAAAACCAAAATTAACCAGCGTCGATTTTCGGGATCTGTCACCACGATACATACCGCCAATTTGCGGAACTGTGATATGTGATTCATCAATAATGGTGATAAAATCTTTCGGGAAATATTCAATCAATGTCGGTGGTGGTTCGCCAGGCGCACGACCCGTCATGTGTCTGGAATAATTTTCGATACCTTGGCAAAAACCAATTTGCTCGATCATTTCGATATCGTGATATGTACGTTGCTCCAACCTTTGCGATTCTAAGAATTTTAATTCAGTTTGTAATTCTTTAAGGCGGTGCTGTAATTCAGTTTGAATTGTCTTGATAGCCCCTTTTAATGAATCTTCGCCGGTCGTGTAATGTGAACCGGGATAAATTCCGACTTGATCCAGTTCTTCTAATAATTCGCTGGTTAAAGGATCGATCCAAGAAATTTTCTCGATGAAATCACCAAAAAATTCAACACGCAAAGCGCGAACTTCTTCGTACGGTGGAAAAATTTCGATGATGTCACCGCGCACACGAATGTTACCACGAGAAAAATCAACGTTGTTTCGTGAATACTGAATGCGAATTAAATCTTTTAATAAATCATCGCGCTTTATTTTTTGCTCACAAGCAATTTGTACCATCATACCTTGGTAGGCTTCGGGCGAGCCCAAACCGTAAATGCAAGATACACTGGATACAATGATCACATCACGTCGATCAAATAATGACCGCGTCGCTGAATGGCGCATGCGATCGATTTGTTCGTTAATGGCAGAGTCTTTTTCGATAAATGTATCCGATGACGGAATATAGGCTTCGGGTTGATAATAATCATAATATGAAACAAAATATTCAACGGCATTGTGCGGGAATAATTCTTTCATTTCGGCGTACAATTGTGCTGCAAGGGTTTTATTTGGAGCCAACACTAAGGCCGGAACATTGAGCTGAGTAATCGCGTGCGCCATCGTAAATGTTTTGCCGCTGCCGGTAACGCCTAATAATGTTTGATGTTTAATTCCGTTGTTAAAATTTTTAACGATGTTTTCGATAGCCTTCGGCTGATCACCCGCAGGCTCAAAAGTTGAAACCATTTTAAAGTTTTTTTTAAAAGATTTCTTTTCTGTTTTAATTTCTATTTTTTTTGCCATTTGTTATACATTTCAATATTTTAAGTTATTATCTTAAATATTATGTGTTACATTTACGAACTACGCAATGCTTGAAGAACAATTAAAAAAATCATTTGGATTATCTGAATTTCGCAAAGGACAGCGCGAAATCATTAACGCTGTTTTAAGCAAACAAGACGCACTGGCTGTTTTGCCAACGGGCGGCGGAAAATCATTATGTTACCAATTTCCAGCGGTATTTACGAACCAATTGGTGATTGTGATTTCTCCGTTGATTGCATTAATGAAAGACCAAGTTTATTCGTTGAATCAAAAAGGCATTTCAGCCGGTTGTTTGTACTCAAAACAAACCGAAGACGAAAAAAGAAAAATTTTCATCGATATCCAAAAAGGCGGCACATACATTTTGTATTTATCGCCAGAGCGCGTTCAAAAAGACGGATTCAAAACATGGATCGCAAATAAAAAAATAACTCTTTTCGCAGTCGATGAAGCGCACTGCGTATCACAATGGGGTCACGATTTCAGAGAAGAATATTCAGAATTAAAAACCCTGAAAGATTTACGCCCTGACGTTCCGATACTGGCATTAACAGCGTCTGCGACACCAACAGTTTTAGATGATATCGCCAAAAATTTAAAATTAAACAAACCCCAAAGATTAGTTCACGGTTTTTACAGGCCCAATTTGTATTACCAAGTCGAAATCTGTGCCGAAGAAGACGAAAAAATTCATTGGATAACTCAAGCCATAAAACAAAATCCAGCGGGTCGAATTTTAATTTATTGCGGAACCCGAAAAGTCACTGAACAATTATCCAAAGACTTACAGTCTAAATTTTCTGACGTTGGTTTTTATCATGCAGGAATATCAACAGCTGAGCGCACAAAAGCACAAGAAGCTTATGCAGAATCAAAGCTTCGGATTTTAGTGGCCACGAATGCTTTCGGAATGGGTATCGATCAACCCGACGTCAGACTTGTGATGCATTATCAAATGCCCGCCAACATCGATTCGTTGTACCAAGAAATGGGACGCGCAGGACGAGACGAAAAACATTCGACCTGTTTGATGCTGTATTCAAAAAAAGATAAAGGCCTGCAAAGTTATTTTATACAAACGTCAACAGCAGCCAAAGCGATCAAAGATTTACGTTACCGCAATTTAGATGCACTGGTCAGTTATTCAGAGGCCGGCGAATGCAGACATTCAGAAATTTTAACTTACTACAAAGATTCACAACGCCTCAAAAAATGTGGGCACTGCGATACCTGTGACCCCAAATCAAATAGAAAAATTCAAACTCCAAAATTTTCAGAATTGAATTTTCAATCGAAAAAATCTGCGACAAAAAAGAAAGTCTTTGCATTCACAGATGATTCAAAATTATCTAAAATCGAAGAAGATCGCTTTCAAACGTTGCGTGAATGGCGAAAAGCCAAAGCGACAGAGCTTGATTTGCCAGCGTTTGTTATTTTTGGTGATAAAACTTTACGTGAACTGGCACAAAAAAACCCGCAAAGCTTGGCTGAGCTTACGGGTATTTATGGGATCGGTGAACAAAAGCTTGAAAAATTTGGTTGGGATATTTTAGCTGAACTAAAGAAATAAAAACTACATCAGCACTTGAACAGTGCTCTGCGCCGTTTGCATTTTCAATGCAGATCCAAACATATCTTGCAATTGCTGTCTAGTTTTAGAAATACCATTTACGTAATATTTTTCAGAGATCATCTGCGATTCAGATGAATACTTGAAACTTAAAACAATCACTTCAGCGTCAATTTGCGCCACATAACCCTGCATATTAATATCCATTTTGTATATAACTTGTAATTGCACAGAAGATTCACCAAGAGCTTTAGCATGTATCATGTATTTATTCTTGTACGGAATTTCTTTGCTTTCTGTATAGTACGAACCATTCAGATCAAAAGTAACCATTCCTTTTGTATCAGCAACAGTCATTGTATTTACATTTTGCTTTGCTGCTATCGCAGAAACACCTGCTGTCATTACAATACCACGAGATTTTAAAAACTGTGCATATTTAGTATTTTTAAGTAACGCTTTTAAACTGTAATTGGCACCCGCAGAAATTAAAGCATCTTTATCAATACGATCGATATTTAAACCATAATTGATACCGCCACCAAGATCTACATCGCATGCCGAACCCGAATAGCCCGCAGAAACATTCGTTGTCATTTTATCACCAGTTTTTAGATCTGTTAATTGCGTAATTCTCTCCATTGGAACCGACATGTCAGTTACAGAATCTAATCTTTGCTTGTGACAATTTGCACGCATTGAACGATACATTTCTAACGTATTTGCTGAAGCAGAATATTCTAACATTCTTTCATGCGATCTTTGTTCGGCTAATTCTGAATCTGTCATTTTATGATCAGGATCTTTCAGTAATAATTCGGAAGGAGGCAATTCCATCGTCGATTTTTTTGAAAATGTATTTTTAATGTCAGCAATCTGTTCAGCAGTTAATTCAGCCGATGGTTGTGATGGTGAAAATTGAATTTGATCTGGAACTTGTTTTTGACCGACTCTGACATCAGTATTTTTATCTGACTTATCATTTGAACAAGCTGACAACGACAGAGCAAAAATAGCGATGATATATGAAAATCTCATAGAATCTCCTTTAAAGTTAATTTAAATTTATTCGGACTATAAGTTATTTTTTAAAAAAGTGTTGGGAATTCTAATTTTACAAAATGATATAATGAAAATCGGAAATAAGTTTATGACTGTCAAATTTTTTGACAGTCTATTCGATTACCTATTAAAAGAAATCGTCAGACTCGATAACATCGATTGCTTATTTTGCCCCGCCAAATGAAATTCGGTCCACTGAGCCGATGGTTTCAGGTGAAAACCTCCCAAGTCAAATTGCAAACCCGCACCCAAAGATTGGCTGTTACCAGAATTTGATTGACTGAAACTGCCTCCAAAATCCAAACCATCTGTACTTGCGGTCTGTTGAATTTTTGAAACTACTGAAAAAGAACTGTAGCTGACACCGATATAACCCATAATGTTTTTATTAAATCTATAACCTGCGCTGACAGACGGATTAAATGCCGTTAAAGACAGTTCCCCTGCTGATTCATATGTGCCAGGCCCCTGAAGTCCTGTATCACTCAATCCTTTTTTCCGAGAACCACAACAATTTAGGCCGAACTGAACTGCCGCAGACCAACCGATATCTTCGACAACATCGTTTAAAAATTGGTATTGCAATTGAATTTGCGACCCACCATCAGAATTCATAGCGGCACCTAATGTGAAATAATCAATAACACCGTAGTTATATTCTGCTGATAAATAACTTGAATCAGTCACTTCATTTGAAATCACCAAAGGTCGTGTATTGATATTTGAAGTCACTGTAAATGTTTTTGTTGGCGCTGCTACAAAATTCAGTTGATGCATATGTTCACGCACAACTTCTGGTGACTTAATGCTGGCTACAGGAATTTTAATTTCCAGAGCCGTACAACCAGCCAAAAAAATTAAAATACTCAGACTACATAATGATTTCATCGAATGACTCTTTCTCTTCAAATTACTGAATATAAATTCAACGATACATTCATTCGAGTCAATTTTTAAATTTCATTCGTTTTTACAAAGTAAAATATAAATCCATGTTTTATTTCGAAACTTCCCAGAAACTACCGTCTGGCAGATCAGAAACTGAAATTCCCATATCTGTTAAATTTTTACGAAGCTCATCCGATTTTGCAAAATCTTTGGCAGATCGAGCATTCGACCGTTCGTTCACAATCAAATCAATTTCAGAACGGACTAATTTCTTTTGCGTTAACAATTGATCGTCCAAAGAAATTAAAAACTGTTCTGCGGGCTCTTGAAACAGACTTAATAGTTTTCCAAATTTTAAAATAAATTCTTTAAACATAAGTGATTTACCAGCTACGGTTGGATTTGATTTCAACCCCCGACGCGCAAACGCATTAAATTTTCTGATTTGTTCAAACATAACAGCAAATGCATTTGGCGTACCGAAATCATGATTTAAAGCCTCTGTAATTTCAGCCCATGCCGCATTTAATTCCTGCTGATATTTTTCATCCATTTTTGTTTCGGCTTGCAATAATGAATCTGCTAAAGCTAATGCAGAATATACTTTGGCTAAACCTGTGACTGCAATTTCAATCGCCTGATCTGAAAAATCAGCGACACTGCGGTAATGCACTGACAATACAATCCATTTATAAATTTCGGGATGTTGTTTTTCTAAGAAATCACGCATGTTCACGACATTACCCAATGATTTTGACATTTTTGATCCGCCGAAATTAAATAAATTCCAGTGCATCCAATATTTAACAAAACCGTGATCTGTGCAACCGTTGCTTTGTGCGATTTCATTTTCATGATGCGGAAACATCAAATCAAGTCCACCGCCATGAATATCAATTTGGCTTTTAAAAATGCTTTCGACCATCGCAGAACATTCAATGTGCCAGCCAGGACGACCTTTGCCCCAAGGCGAATCCCAAACAGATCCTCGCAGATTTTCTGCGGGCTTTGCGGTTTTCCATAAAGCAAAATCCAAGGGGTCTTCTTTTTTTTCGGACGGATCAATACGAACAGCGTCGCGCAAATCATCAATTTTTCGGCCTGATAATTTTCCGTAGTCAGCAAATTTACGAATTGAATAATTCACGTCACCCATGGATTCGTAAGCTTTATTTTTTTCAACCAAATCTGAAATCATTGAAATAATTTCGGGCATGTAATCTGAAACTTTCGGGTTTGAGGTATGAGGCCTAAGACCCAAGGAATTGTAATCTTTTTTATATTCAACAATATATCGTTCTGCAATTTCTGTAGCCGATACATTTTCATCGTTTGCGCGTTTTATAATTTTATCTTCAACATCAGTAAAATTCATCGCGTAATTAACTTCATAGCCACTGTGTTCAAGCCAGTTTCTGACCAGATTGAAAAACACAGGGCCACGAAAATTTCCGACGTGCAAAAAACTGTACACAGTCGGGCCGCAGACATACATATTAACTTTGTTCGGAGTAATCGATTTAAAATCCTCAAGGGATCTGGATAAGGTGTTGTAAACTTTTAACATACTGCAATCACCTTTTCAGCTCGCGCAACCAAAGATATTTTTTTTATTAGTGGCACAATCAATTTTAATTCTGTCCCATGAGGCTTCCCAATCACAGCCACACGCATCGGCATAAATAAATTTTTACCCTTAACATTAGCCTTCGTTTTAATTTCATTTTCAATGCGCATAAAATCTTCGGTGGTCATAAATTCAGTTTGAATTTCAGAAACCAGATCTTTCCATGTTTGTAAAACCAGTTTTGTTGTTTCAATTTTAATAAATTCGTCAGATTCAGGATGAATCATAAATTTTGAATCATCAAAAACTTCGTACAACGAAACAGCATCTGAAAAAATTTCCATTTTAGGTTTAAAAACTTCGACAGATTGCATTTGCCACTTCAAATCACTGGTTAAATCATTGGGCAATTGTATTTTTGCTTCTGTCAAAAATGGCAAAATGCTTTTCCATAACAACTGCGAATCCATCGCACGTAAATACTGCGAATTCATCCATTTTAATTTCACACGATCAAACACAGCACCTGATGCATTTAATCTTTCCAGAGAAAATAAATTTTTCATATCTGTCATCGAAAAAAGCTCGCAACCTTCAGGATGCGACCACCCCATCAAGGCCATAAAATTATTCATAGCTTCTGGCAAATAACCATCATGTCTGAAATTATCACAGGCGACAGCACCTTTGCGTTTTGATAATTTTTGGCGATCATCATCCAACACTAATGAAATATGACCAAACTGCGGAATGTGAAAACCTAAACCTTCATAAATCATTAATTGGCGCAAAGTATTTGGCAGATGTTCTTCGGCACGCAGTACATGCGAAATTTTCATCAAAGCATCGTCAATCACACAACAAAAATTATACACCGGCATTCCGTCGCTGCGTAAAATAACAAAGTCCCCGACCATGTCTGATGGAAATTTCACTTCGCCACGGATCAGATCATTTAAAATATAATCTTTTCGTAGATGTTTTGTTTTAAATCTGACAACTGCAGTTTTACCCGTTGCAAGTTCGGCCTGTGCTTGCGCTAAAGTCCAATCTGCATAGGGTGATTCAATGTGTGCATGACTGCCATCGGCTTTGTTTTTTTCTCGTTCACGGTCGAGTTCTTCGTCCGTCATAAAACAGTAATAGGCTTTTCCAGAATCTAAAAGTTGTGTGGCATATTTTTTATAAAGATCTTGGCGCTCGGACTGTCTGTAAGGAGCACATGGACCCGTATCTTTTAATGTGACAGGGTCAACGCCTTCGTCCCATTCAAGACCTAGCCAAACCAAATCTTGCACCATCATTTTTAAGGACTCATCCGTGGACCTTGCAACATCAGTGTCTTCGATACGTAGAATAAATTTTCCGTTATTTTTTTTTGCGAACAGATAATTAAATAAAGCTGACCGTGCACCTCCGACATGCAAATACCCTGTCGGACTTGGAGCAAAACGAACGCGGACTTCTGAGAACTGACTATTTAACTTTTGGCCTAAATTAGACATAAAAAAACCTCGATGTGAATCAAGGTTTAATTTTGTATGGAATGACTGATCTTGTAAACTATTTTAAAGTTGAATTATTGAATGTTAAAAATTTCGCGAATCTCAAGGTCTGTGTGAATCACATCTTTAACATCAGGAGCTAAATTTAACTCTTTCAACAAAAGTGATTTTGCTGTTTCAAGCATCTTTTTTTCGCCGGCCGAAAGATCTTTATCAACCTTCAGCACATACAAATCACGCAAGACCTGTGCAATTTCAATCACAGAACCTGTTTTAATCTTATCCATGTATTCACGGTATCTGCGATTCCATGTTTGCGTGTCGATTTTAACGTTTTTATCTTTTAAAATGCTGACAACATTGATGGCTTCTTCTTTTGAAATTAACGGACGAAGACCTACAGATTTGATGTTCGCTGCAGGAATCATGACTTTCATGCCTGTTTCAAGAATAACAACTGAGTAAAATTCATGTTTTGAATTTAAAATTTCTTTCACTTCGATTTTATCGATACGGCCGACACCATGCCCCGGATACACTGCGTGATCTCCAACTTTGAACTGTGGCATTTGAACTCCTTAATAAAACGTACTGCGTGGATAATTCAAAAAAACCTTTGAACCATCAGACTTAACAATCAATGCTACTATTAGTATTTATATAGCGAATAACGTGCCTGCCTGATTTTATCTCAAAATCGAACAGTTTCATTATGAGCCACCAAACCGTATGATCTGTACCATTTTTGACACAATTCATCAATTTTTTGCTGACACTGAGACAATTATTGCCGAGATTTTTGGGCTCAACGACAAAATTCATGTAAAAACTGCAGAACTGTAAACGGACTAACTATATATCAAAGAAGCCCAAGTAAAGATAGTAAAAGCCCGCAACGAGTATCAGAAGGCTTGAAAATTTATGAAAGTGATTCATCCATTGACCTGCACGCGGCAAAGTTTGTGCTTTGATCAGGCCCAATCCGATGACTAAGAAAATCAATGAGGCTCCGATTCCGTAAGCCATCATCAAAATAACACCACGAATATAATCACCACTGCTGGCCAACGTCGTTAAGACAGAGCCTAAAATCGGGCTTGAACACGGCGAAGCCACAAGCGCACTAGAAACACCAATGACAAACGGAAAAATGAAACTGTCACGAGAGATAAAATTAAACTGTGTCTTGGAATTTAAATTTAATAAAAATGAAGGCACATAATTAAAAATTGAAGTCAGTCCGAACACGACCAAAATAAAACCAATTATTTTTTGCACTAAATTACTTTGACCCGTGAAACCAAAAACTTCACCCAATTGGACTGCAATCAAACCAATTGCAGTGAATGCGATCACTTGCCCAATGAAAAATAAAAATATCTTACGTTTGGCGTTCGCATCTGCTTTTTGTAAACCTAAATACCCAACGGTAATCGGAATCATCGGGTACACACACGGAGATAAACTGGATAATAATCCTGCACCAAAGACAGAGAAAAATTGAATCAGCATATAGCTATTCCTTTATCTAATACTTTATTTGATATCTAAAATTTTTTTAACTTCAGATTCTTCGAAGCCGACTTTGGATTCGCCGATTTTATATTTTCCGTCTTTTTGCTTTTGTAATATCGCCCACGCTGGAACGCCGTTCACACTGGCCAGTTTTCGAATTGATTTATCCAAATCAACCACAACCGGCATAGTAATTTTATGTTTTTCAATAAATCCGCGTGTTTTATTTTCTTTTGAATCTGTATTTATTGTAATGATGGGAAATTTAAATTGCTCTTTGTATTTCGAAAAAAAATTTGTAAATTTACCTTCACATTCTGGGCACCAGTAGGCCCAGAAATACAAAAATACTTTTTCAGATTTGGGGTCGATGACTAAGACTTTGCCGTCGATGTCTTTGAGTGTCCCAAGATCTATAATTTTATCTTCAGCTTTTAGCTGCAATGAAAATGTCAGCGCAATAATTGAAAAAAATTTTACCATGTCCAAACTCCTGTTAAAGATTGTAATTCTGAAATTGAAACCTCACCTGATTTTTGCAAAACGATTCCTGTCAGTGGCAATTCAACCACAACGCAAGGGTTTGGTGTGCCACGGCCACACAGTTTATTTCTTAAATCATCACCGACTTGGTAATACGGATCCCATTGCATTCCAGTTATAGTTTTAAAATCCTGAGCGTCCAAATTATCTTCAGCTTGAACCATGATCGTGTATATGTCAGTATTCATTGGGCGAAGACCACCGTGAATGGCCATTTCATCACGCAATTTTCGGTGCTCGGATTGGCAGGTTCCACAAATCGCCGAAGCAAAAAACAAAATCCGAGGCTTTGTCGAAATTGGATTTAATATAATTGGATTATTGTTGATATCCAACAGTCCTACAGATTCGATTTTAACTCCGGAGACATTATTTTCCGGAGCAATGCGAGGTTGAATATTCGAACCGCAGCTTGAAATAATTAACATCGCTACAAAAAATAAAATATTTTTTACAAATTCCATCCAAGACCTACTTTCAAGTTTGAACCCATTTGTCCCGTGTTATATTTAACCAGTGCTGATGAAAAATTTAAATTCCATGTTGAGGTTTCGTAATTTACATCCAATAAAATCTGATCATTGCCTAATTGTTCGGTAGAATTGCTCCAAGGTCGATATTCTTGGTTAATTTCGGCGGCATAACCTACACCGTAATTAAAATATGTATTGATCGAATGAATCAGTTTTGT